>NZ_DLOC01000068.1:0-11120 GCF_002478465.1 Empedobacter sp. UBA7494 | reverse complement strand
AACGAATCTGAATTAGAAAAAGGATTAGAAAAATGTCATATGATTTGGAGGCGAGTGTCAAAAAGCTGAGATGCATGATTAAGATTATTCATTTTTTTATTCATGAGTTATTATTGTTTTTAAATGAATTCATATACCCTTTGGGGAATCTTGATAAAAAAAAGAACCAAAAAAAATCAAGTCTGTTCTTACAAGTCGGTCAATAACGGCTACTCGCTAAATGCTTTAGAACATTCGCATATGAAATGCGAACATAAATCATTTTTAACGCTCACTACGCCGAATTGACGCTCGACTTTTCAGCAATGACGGGTTTGAATTCATTGTTTAAAAGGGATTTTAATATTAAAAAAGGATGAAAAACCGGCATTAAAACTCTCACGTTAAGAAAATGTTTGAATGTAACGTTAAAAAGGTTTTAGCCCGTAGGGTTTTTAAAATCTTTAGTGAAATGATAACATTTTTAGTAGAGAGGTTTACAGCCTTGACTTTTTTGTTTCGTTTTTGTGTCAAGACAAAAATGAAAGAATAATCAAAAATAAATTAGAATATCCAATCGACATCCTCTACAAATAAAACCCAGAATCCCCAGTAATCCTTTCCTTCGTGAATTTACGGAAAGCAATGAGATGTAGAATAAAACTCATCGGAAAAATACTCAGATAAAGCAACCAATCTACATTTTCATTTAGAATTATTGTTAAAAAAAAACAGACAATAAGCATCGAAAGTAAACCAATTGGAAATTGATGATTGATAAAAATATATTTGATTGGAAAAGTAATAATAATCGCTCCTAAACAACTTATTCCGTACATAAAATAGGTTGGATTTAGAAATATAGACATTGCTAAACAAGGTAAAATAAAGAGCAAACTATTTAGGCTAAAATCAATTTCATTCTTTAGTATATATTGTTTGTTGGATAATTTTGAACTTATAAAGTAAGCTAATTTCTCTGTTTTTTGAATATTTCCGAGAAGAAGAAAAAGAATTCCTACAATAGAAACGAGAAACAAATTCAGGTTATTTTCAATCAATCCTTGATACGAAATGTAATAGGCGCCAATAAAAATGAGATAATTAATTTTGAATCGTCTAAGTTGAACAATCGTCAAAACATCTAAAATTCGAAGTCTATTTTTCACCATTGGTTTACCAATTTTTCCATTATAAAAAGTGAAAAATAGAATGAAAGCAAAAATAACCGCTAAACTAATCATCCAACCAAAATGAATAGCCACAATAATGTTGAAAACATTAACAAGGATGAGGTCTATAAGATAAATGAGATAGGTTTTTCGGGGGGTGAATAAACCTTTTAAAAGTCCGAAATCTTTTCTGATATTCACTTGCTGACTTGCCATAAAACTAAAAAATAGAACAAGATATTCTTTATAATCGAAAGCAGGGAAACTCGGAAAACTACCATTCAATATTTTGAAAATAATGACAAAATAAAGGATAAAAGGTATCCAAAATTTAGACGAATCGTTGTAGGTTAATTGGCGAAAACGGTTGATATAAATGATTTTTAGCGTATATAGAATTTTATCCATGATCGATTGATTGCATAAACAAGTTCATAATATTTTCATTCTCAACTTCCGTGATTTGTTGCTCATTTACATAAAAAGTTTTAGTCAAATAAGGCGAAACAATTTCGATAATATGCGAAGAAACAAACACAATATTTTCCTTTGCTAATTCTCTAATTTTATGGAGTAAAACATAATTACTTTCGATATCTAAACCATTAAAAGGTTCATCGAAAATATAAATTTTATAATCATCAAATTGTAAAATAGTATTGACATATGCCTTTTTCAGTGTTCCTGTCGACATTGTTTTAAGTAAAACTTTTTCGTCAATATCAAAGATTCGAGTTGAATTTGAATTCTTTCTACCTGATACTTTTTGATAAAATTTATAAAATTCTTCTGCTGTCAAATATTCATAAATCATCGGTTCTGTTGCTAAAAATGCAACATCAGAAGGTTGTAGAATTTCATTGTTTAATCTAATTGTTCCTTCATAGGATTTCAAACCGCACAAGGTTTTTAGAAAAGTACTTTTTCCTTGTCCATTTCTCCCAAAAACGCCATACAAACCATTTGAATCTATTTTGAGATCGATCGCTTTCAAAATAACTTTATCTAAATCATAACTGATTTTTTCAAGATTAATTTCTAAAATTGGTTGAACCATTTTTACAGAGTTTTAGTGGAATAAAGATAAAAGTACTCGAATAATTTGTTATAAGTTGATTATCGGTTAAATTTGTAATCAAATTGATCAGAAATTATGATTGACCAAATCAAACAATATATTGAAGAAGTAAAAAACTTCCATTCAACAAATGCTGCTGAAATTGAAGAATTCAGAATTAAATTTTTAGGAAAAAAAGGAATTTTAACGGACTTGTTTACACAGTTCAAATCTGTTCCGAATGAACAAAAAAAGGAATTTGGTCAAGTTGTGAATGAATTAAAAACATTGGCAACAGAAAAATCAACTGTTCTTAAAAATGAAATCTCAAACGAAGGAAAAACTGATTCTTCTTTAGATTTAACGCGTCCTGGAGAGCCTTTTACATTGGGATCTCGTCATCCAATTAATATTACAAAAAATCGTATTATCGAAATTTTTAATCGCATTGGATTTAGCGTTTCTGAAGGTCCAGAAATCGAAGATGATTGGCACAATTTTACCGCGTTAAATTTGCCAGCGCATCACCCTGCGAGAGACATGCAAGATACATTTTTCATCGAAACTGATCCAGATATTGTGTTGCGTACGCATACATCTTCTACGCAGATTCGTCATATGGAGAAAAATCAACCACCAATGCGTTTCTTAGCGCCAGGTCGTGTTTACCGTAACGAAGCGATTTCGTCTCGTTCGCATATGATGTTCCACCAAATTGAAGGTTTGTATATCGACGAAGGTGTTTCGTTTGCAGATTTGAAACAAACTTTAAGTTATTTTACAACTGAGTTATTTGGTAAATCTGAAATTCGTTTACGTCCTTCATATTTCCCATTTACAGAGCCTTCTGCTGAGGTTGACGTATATTGGGGATTAGAAACTGAAACCGATTATCGTATGACAAAGGGTACAGGTTGGTTAGAAATTATGGGATGTGGAATGGTAGATCCTAACGTTTTGCGCAATGTAGATATCGATCCTGAAAAATATTCGGGTTATGCATTCGGTATGGGAATTGAGCGTATTGCGTTGTTGTTATATCAAATTGGGGATATCCGTTTGTACACAGAAAATGATAAACGTTTCTTAGAGCAATTCCAATCAGAATTATTTTAAGATTAATAAAATATAAAGACTAGAAGGAACTCAATTTGAGTTCCTTTTTTTATTTACTACCTTTATGTAAACAAATATTATTCATGAAAATACTCAATTCAAAACAGATAAAAGAATGGGATCAATTAACGATCAAACATCAAAATATATCCTCTTGGGATTTGATGGAGCGAGCTGTATTGAAATTGACTGAAAATGTAGTGAATGATATTCCATCTAAAGAATTACCAATTATTATTTTTTGCGGAAAAGGAAATAATGGAGGAGATGGATTAGGAGTTGCAAGAGAATTGAAAAAATTAGGCTATAAAACGTTGATTTATATATTGAAATCAGAGAATTATAGCGAAGATAATTTAAAGAATCAACAACTTTTTTGTTCTGATGATTTACATTTTTTTAATTTGAATGAAGAATTACAACTTCCTGAAAATTCAGTTATTATCGATGCTATTTTCGGGATTGGAATTAATCAACCTTTGCATGATGATTGGAATTCAGTCTTCAATCAAATAGAAGAGTCAAATCCGACGCAAATTATCTCGATAGATTTGCCTTCTGGTTTTATTGCTGATTCTCCTATGCAAAAATATTTTCCGTGTTGTAAATCAAATAAAACATATACTTTTCAGGTTCCTAAATTAGGTTTATTATTTCCTGAAAATCAGATTTACACTGATGAATTTATTTTATTAGATATTGGATTAGAACAGAATGTGAGTAATGAATTTGAGACAAATTATTATTTTATACAGAAAAATGATGTTCAGAAATTTCTAAAGAAACCAAGTAAGTTTTCGCACAAAGGTACATTTGGTCATATGTTGATAATTGGTGGAAGTTTAGGAAAAATAGGTTCAATTATTTTAAGTGCAAAAGCAGCCTTGAAGACGGGTAGTGGTTTGGTAACGACTTATACTCCTCAATGTGGATTAAATATTTTGCAAACAAATTTGATAGAATCAATGAGTTTGGTTGATGATTCAGAAAAACAAATTGAACATTTTCCTGAGATAAAAATTTATCAAGGAGTTGCCGTTGGAATGGGAATGGGAAAACACCCAACTACAGAAGCAAATTTTATCAATTGGATTAAGAATCAACAACAACCTTTGTTGATTGATGCTGATGCATTAAATTGTTTAGCTAATCAGAAAGATTGTTTTACGTTGATTCCACAAGATTCAGTTTTAACACCGCATCCAAAAGAGTTACAACGTTTAATTGGAGAATGGGAAAATGATTTTGAGAAATTAGAAAAAGTTAAAAAACTTGCTGTTTTTCATCAATTGACATTTATTATAAAAGGTTTTTATACTGCAGTTATTACATCCGAAGGTAAAATTTATTTCAATTCGACAGGAAATTGGGGAATGGCAACTGCTGGATCTGGAGATACGTTGAGTGGAATTATTGCGTCGCTAATTGGACAAGGTTATCATTCATCAGAAGCTTCAATTTTAGGTGTTTATATACATGGATTGGCGGGAGATTTGGCTGTAAATAATATTCATCCACATAGTTTAATTGCGTCAAATATTAGTGATTTTATCAGTGAAGCTTATTTTTATTTGGATTCGAATTTTTGAAAAAATAACAAAAAAACGGAACTCAATTTGAATTCCGTTTTTTGTTGAATATCTTTTCTAACTTGGTTTTGTCAATTTGTTGATTGTTGACTTCTACGAAATAATCTTGTTGCCAATTTTGAGTTTTCTCCGCTTGTTTATTTTCAGGTTTTACCCAATTGGGATAAACTCTAAAACCTCTTTTTCCTTCTTTTTTAATTGAGGTCAAAATATTCTTTTCAATTAAAATTGATTTCGGAAAAATATAAAAACCTAGTTTAGAATCATCTTCTGCAGCAATAATGTAATAATCAAATACATCATTTTCATCGAAAGGTTCGGTTTGTTTAGCTGTATTTCGTTTCCATAACGTTACAAATTGACCAACTTTTTTAGGCGTAATTTTCGCTTTTCTAAATTTTATAGAAAACTCATTAACATTGAAATTATAACCTATATATTCGTCACATTCTGCATCTTTTTCAAGAGTTGAAATGGATAAATTCATTGGTTTTAGAACAAAATCTTCGAATTTTTGAATAATTTCAGGCATTTATTTCAATTGTTGATAAAAGTATAAATCATAAGTTGGAAATAAATTTGGATAGAAAATCTTTCCTAAATCATTCAAAATAATATCTGGACGAAGAATTCCTTGCTCAAAATAATCATTCGAACCTTTTGCATTCATTCGTTTGTTGTAAGCGTACACATTTCCTTTCTTAAACGCATCAAACCACGCATAATTTGGATAAGAAGCTTTCATTTCTGCCAAGGAATTCACGTTTGTTACATTGACCCAATAATTTGCAGATTTTCCAGCTGCATAAACTTCTTCAAATGTTAAGCTCAAACTATTTTCACCTGTTTTATTCTTGAAAATATAATTTCCTTTTGCATCGTCAATCAATTTTGCTTGCAACAAATCATTTGTCGGAACGTACCAAATATCGCCATACATTGTATTCACAATTGTTGAAACATTACCTTGTGCTTTGGTTTGAATGATATTTTTGATCGAATCATAATTACTTTTAACCGTTTCTACACGTTTTTCAGCTTCTGTATCTTTTCCGAATAATTTTCCAAAAACCTTCAAATATTCAACTTGTCCTAACGGATTTTGCTCTTTGTATTCATCCAAATACAATACTTTTATCCCATTTTGTTCCAATTGTTGATGAAATTTTGCCAAAACAGGATTTGAATTTGCAATAATCAATTGTGGTTTATTTTTTAAGATAATTTCTGTGAATAATTCGTTTGAATTTCCAACTTTTAAGATTGATTTATTTGCAATTCCTTCGGCAATTTTAGGATTGTAAATAAAATCTGCATCGCAAACTCCTTTGATTAAATCAAGACTTTCTAATTGATCTAAAAACGTAACAGCAGACGAAGTTTCTACCATAACAGTTTTGATAGGCAAGTCTTTTTTATCAAATGAAATCGTATTTCCAGATGATTTTATCGTGATTGTTTCGTTGTTTTCTTCGATAGAAATATTTTTTGCAAACTGAAAAGTTGTATTTTCTTGTTCGGTTTTAACAGCTTCTTTCGACTGTTTACAACTACTAATGGCAAGAAGAACGAATGAGGTTAGAATAAATTTTTTTATCATTTGGATTGAATTTAGAGCAGGCAAGTTAAGAAATAGGATGAAATCATAAAAAAATATTTTTGTAAGCAATTGATTCGTTGTAAATTAAATTAATGTTTAGAATTTTTCTTAAAAAGATTAGGTTTTTACGATGAAAGTGCTGTATATTTGCATTCGAAAATAAAGGAAAATACTTTCAATTATTTCAAACGGCCGAGTGGCGCAACTGAATAGCGCACTTGATTACGGCTCAAGAGGTTACAGGTTTGAATCCTGTCTCGGTCACAAAAATGCTCAGCGGCAATCGTTGAGCTTTTTTTATGAATGTTAAATTCTATTGTTATCAATAAAAAAGTCCATCTACAAATTGTAAATGGACTTTTTGGATTTTTATTATTTCTTTCTGAAGTAAACTTCAATAGGAACTCCTTCAAAATTGAATTCCTTTCTCAATTGATTTTCGATAAATCGTTTGTAAGGATCTCTAATATATTGCGGCAAGTTACAGAAAAACGCAAATTGAGGCGTTTTTGTAGGTAACTGCGTTACATATTTGATTTTGATGTATTTTCCTTTTACTGCAGGTGGAGGTGTAATCTCGATAATCGGTAACAAGGTTTCGTTTAATTTACTTGTTTTGATACGACGACTACGGTTCTCGTAAACTTCGATAAATGTATCCACAGCTTTCAAGACACGTTGTTTTGTAAGAGCCGAGATAAACAACACAGGAACGTCTGTAAAAGGCGCAATACGTTTTAGAATAGCATCTTTGTATTCTTTCATTGTATTGGTTTCTTTTTCCAATAAATCCCATTTGTTGATTAAGATGACCACACCTTTTCGGTTACGTTCTGCTAAATAAAGAATATTCAAATCTTGTGCTTCAATACCACGTTCTGCATCAATTACTAAGACACAAACGTCACATTCTTCAATTGCACGAACCGAACGCATGACAGAATAGAATTCTAAATCTTCGCTTACTTTTCCTTTTTTACGCATTCCAGCAGTGTCTACCAAAACAAATTCGTGTCCAAATTTATTGTACAACGTTTCGATAGAATCACGTGTTGTTCCTGCGATATCGGTTACAATATTACGTTCTTCACCTAATAATGCATTGATTAATGTAGATTTTCCAGCATTTGGACGACCTACGATCGTAATTTTAGGTAAACCTTCGAATGGATCAATGTGTTGTTCTTCGGTAAAACAATCTACCACATCATCTAATAATTCACCTGTTCCACTTCCGCTCATTGCAGCGATAGTGTACATTTTTTCGAATCCTAAGTTATAAAACTCATAAGAATCTTCTAAATTTTTGTTGGTATCGACCTTATTCACAACTAAGAATGTAGGCTTCTTAGTGCGTCTTAAAAGGTTGCCAACTTCCTTATCCATATCCGTTAAACCAACTTGATTGTCTACCATGAACAAAATTACATTTGCTTCATCGATAGCTAATTCAACTTGCTTGCGGATCTCTTCTTCAAAGGTATCATCTGAACCAACGACATACCCTCCGGTATCGATTACGGTAAACTCTTTTCCATTCCAATCAGATTTTCCATAGTGACGGTCACGTGTAACACCAGAAGTGTCATCAACGATAGCTTGTCTTTTTTGGATCATTCTGTTGAAGAACGTAGATTTACCAACGTTTGGTCTTCCTACAATTGCAACTATATTTGACATTTTGCAAAGGTATAATTTTTAGAATTATTTTTTACATTAATTTTTTGATTGAGAAAGTATTGTAAATAAAAAAGGTTAGATAAACTCTAACCTTACTCCATTTTTATTTTACAACTTTAAGAAGTTCTTTTTCGGCAACCACTTTTCTAAGTCCGGAACTTGAGAAACGGTGGTCTCTTGAATTGTAATACAATTCGATTCCTTTTTCTTCACAATATTTACGTCCTGTGAAGTTTTTGTCTTGGTATTCAATCCCTAAAATACGCACATCGATTTTGAAAGATCTCAAAACGTCTTCCAAATCTTCTTCTGTTGCATAAGGCACAATTTCGTCAACAAATTTGCAACCTTTGAGCTGAATGTAACGCTCTACAACAGTTTGTGTCGGTTTGTTTTTTTCTGGTCGATCTAATGTTGGATCTGTTTGTAAACCTACAATCAAATAATCGCAATGTTGTTTTGCGTCTTCTAGCATTTTGATATGTCCCGCATGAAGCAAATCAAAAGCACTAAATGTAATTCCGATTTTCATAGTCAATTAGTATAGTCTTTTATAGTTAGTTTTTATTAATCTTCAGATGATCGGTTGTAATCATCTTCAATGCGAATGATGTCTTCTTCCCCAAAATACGTACCATGTTGAACTTCGATAAAAATTAGAGTCTCATTACCTATGTTCTGAATACGATGTTTTGCTTTTAATGGAATAATAACGACTTCACCTGCTTTGTATTCATATTCTTTATCATCAAGTGTTACCATTGCAGTACCCTGAACAATTGTCCAAACTTCTGCACGATGATTGTGGTATTGGTAAGACAAACGCCCGCCAACATTCACTTCTATTCTTTTTAATTTATATATATCGGTGTCCTCTAATACGTAGTACGAACCCCAAGGTCTATTTCCTATTTCCATGTTTTACGCAATTTACGGAATATTTAGATACAACTCTAAAATACTCGATGAATAAATTGTTATGTTCATTCAAAAAAAAAACCTCAAACACATGCCTGAGGTTTTATAAATGTGGTGGTGCCTCCAGGAATCGAACCAGGGACACAAGGATTTTCAGTCCTTTGCTCTACCAACTGAGCTAAGGCACCGTCATTTTGGATTGCAAATATAAGAAGGTTTGTTTTATATTTCCAAAATTATTTTTAAATATTTTCTATTAATTTTTTAAGGAATTGATTTTTATTCATTTATTTTTATAAAAATTACGAATTGGTAACAAATGGAATGGTCAATCACACTTTTGCACATCTGGAATTTTATCAAAGAATGGTATTGGGTTCCGCTTACCGTCCTTTATATAATGGTGATTGTTACTATTTTGATCGAAAATCGAAACCCTACTAAAACAATTGCATGGATACTGGTGATTGTTTTTCTACCGTTTATTGGAATAATCTTATATTTTTTCTTTGGACAGAAATTTAAAAAAGATGAATTTTTTAAACGTATAGATAAGAATCATCAAAAAATCATCAATGAAAAATGGGCTGAAATGGATCAATTTGTTCACGATGATTTAGATAAAGTAAATGCAAGAATTGGTTCTTTGTCACAGGTTTATCGTTATTTAAATAATGCAAGAGTTGCTTATCCTGCAACAAATAATAAAGTAAAGTTGTTGACAAATGGAGAAGAAAAATTTCCTCTTTTTTTGGAAGCTTTACGTGAAGCTAAAAATCATATTCATCTCGAATATTACATTTTTGATGAAGATCATATTGGAAATGAAATCATTGATATTCTGATTGAAAAAGCTAAAAATGGTGTAGAAGTTCGTGTAACTGCGGATGATTTTGGATCATCAAAACTGAATAAACATCACTCAAGATTTGATGGAACAGGTGTGGAGTTTCAAACATTTTTACCTGTTCGATTTTCTTCTTTAGCGAATTCTAATTACCGTAATCACCGTAAAATTTTGATTGTTGATGGTAAAAAAGCATTTTTAGGAGGAATTAACATTAGTGATAAATACATCAATCAAAATGGTGTAATAAGTCCAAATAATAAGATTTATTGGCGTGATACTTCTGTGATGATTGAAGGAGATTCTATCAATAGTTTGCAATTGCATTTTTACTTAAATTGGATGATGACGGAAGGCAAAAAGTATAATATTTCTGATTCAAATTATTTTTACAATTCTCAAAGTAAGATTTTTGAAGATGCTGCAACTGTTAGTTTCGGACTTTCTTCGCCTGGTAGTGATGTACATTCGGCAATGGAAGCGATGATTTTGGCAATTACTTTAGCGAAAAAGAAAGTGCAATTGTGTACACCATATTTTATACCAAGTGACGAATTTAAGACAGCGATGATGATTGCTGTTTCGAGCGGAGTAGAAGTGGAGTTGATTATCCCTAAAAAAGGCGATTCTATTGTGGTGCAACAAGCGTCATTATCATTCCTAAAACCTTTGATGAAGCGAGGTGTGAAGGTTTATTTGTACGAAAAAGGATTTATTCACGCCAAAACTATTACTGTCGATGATAAATTGGCTTTTATTGGAACAGTAAATTTAGATTATCGTAGTTTTATAATTAATTTCGAGATTACTTCGGTGATTGAAAATGCAACGTTATTGCAACAAATGAGTGCTCAATTTGATATAGATAAAGAGGATTCAGAATTATTAACTATTGAAAAGTGGGAAAATAGACCTTGGTATAACCGTGCGTTTGCATCGATTTGTAGATTATTAGCACCGATATTGTAAATATTTATTATATTTAATTTTAAATTAAGGTAATATGAAAAAGCTATCTTTATTATCAATTGGAAAAATTGCTATGGGTGCAGTTCTTGCATATGGTTTCCTAAATTTTATAGATCAACCAGATGTTATGATTGAATCTTTTAAAACTGGATTTTTAGAAGGAATCTTTGGAATGTAACGTCCTGAAAAAATG
>NZ_DLOC01000071.1:0-22927 GCF_002478465.1 Empedobacter sp. UBA7494 | reverse complement strand
TCAAAATGCACAACGGGTTTAATTTATAGAAATTATATATTTCAAAACCGAAATCAATTTGATTTCGGTTTTTATTTTTAACTTTTATTGAATTAATCCAAAAAATGAACCTTAAAACGTTATTTTATCCAATACTTTAAGTTCTTTTTAAGAGGTTTTCTCGTCAAAATTGACTATATTTGTTTGTTTTAAAAAGTTAGAGACATATTATGAGTAATAACACATATACGGCGGATAATATCCAAGCGTTAGAAGGAATGGAGCACGTACGTCTTCGTCCATCGATGTACATTGGTGACGTCGGAGTTAGAGGATTACACCACTTAGTTTACGAGGTTGTTGATAACTCTATTGATGAAGCTTTAGCAGGATACTGTGATACAATCAAGGTAACAATTTTAGAAGGAAACTCGATTCGTGTAGAAGATAACGGACGTGGTATTCCTGTCGACTTACATAAAAAAGAAGGAAAATCTGCATTAGAAGTTGTAATGACGAAAATTGGTGCAGGAGGTAAGTTTGATAAAGATACGTACAAAGTTTCTGGAGGTTTGCACGGTGTTGGAGTTTCGTGTGTTAATGCACTTTCTAACCATTTATCGGCAGAAGTTTTCAAGAACGGAAAACAATATATTCAGGAATATTCGAAAGGGAAACCTTTGTATGATGTAAAAGAAGTTGGAACGACTGATAAAAGTGGTACAACAGTAACTTTTACGCCCGATGATACAATTTTCCAAGAAGTACAAACATATAATTATTCTACTTTAGCAAACCGTTTGCGTGAGTTAGCTTTCTTGAACAAAGGAATCAATATTGTATTGGTTGACGAGCGCGAAAAAGATGCTGATGGAAATCCTGTAACAGAAACTTTTCATTCTGAAGAAGGATTAAAAGAATTTGTTGAGTTTATTGACGGTAGCCGCGAATCTATCATGGACAAAGTAATCTTCATGGAAGGTGAACGTGATGGAATTCCGGTTGAGGTTGCAATGCGATACAATACGTCGTATAACGAAAATGTACATTCATACGTAAATAACATCAATACACACGAAGGTGGAACACATTTATCTGGTTTCCGTCGTGCATTGACACGTACATTGAAAAAATATGCTGAAGAAAACTTTAATCTTGCAAAAGAAAAAGTTGAAATCGTTGGAGATGACTTCCGCGAAGGATTAACAGCAGTTATTTCGGTAAAAGTAATGGAGCCTCAATTCGAAGGTCAAACAAAAACGAAATTAGGAAACTCTGAGGTTTCTCCTGCGGTTGATAAAATTGTGGCAGAAATGTTAACGAATTTCTTAGAAGAGAATCCAACAGAAGCAAAACAAATTGTTGATAAAGTAATTTTAGCAGCAAAAGCTCGTCAAGCAGCGAAGAAAGCTCGTGAAATGGTACAACGCAAAAACCCAATGGGAGGAAGCGGATTGCCAGGGAAATTAGCGGATTGTTCTTCTCGTAAACCAGAAGAGTCTGAGTTATTCTTAGTCGAGGGAGATTCTGCCGGAGGAACGGCGAAGCAAGGTCGTGATCGTCATTTTCAAGCAATTTTACCATTACGTGGTAAAATCTTAAATGTAGAAAAAGCGATGGCTCACAAAGTTTTGGATAACGAAGAGATTAAAAATATATATACAGCTTTAGGTGTAACAATTGGAACTGAAGATGATTCGAAAGCACTTAATATATCGAAATTACGTTATCACAAGGTTGTAATTATGACCGATGCCGATGTCGACGGTTCTCACATCGCGACATTAATTTTGACATTCTTCTTCCGTTACATGAAAGAATTGATTGAGCAAGGACATATTTATATTGCAACGCCACCTTTATATTTAATCAAAAAAGGAGCGAAAGCAGAATATGCTTGGGACGAAAAAGATCGTGAACGTTTAACTGCAGAATTCTCTACAGATGGTTCTGGTAAAGGAGTTACAATTCAGCGATACAAAGGTCTTGGGGAAATGAACGCGGAGCAATTATGGGATACAACACTTAATCCAGAACACAGAACGTTGCGTAAAGTAACGATTGATAATGCAACAGAAGCGGATCGCGTGTTCTCTATGTTGATGGGTGATGATGTACCGCCTCGTCGTGAGTTTATCGAGAAAAATGCACATTATGCAAAAATTGATGTTTAATCAATTTTGAATGATATAAAACGAAAAATCCAGCTTAAAAGCTGGATTTTTTGTTTTATTTTATGAATCTTATAAAAAATGTTACTCCGAAATAATTAAAGTTGTTGGTACATTGGAAATCCAAATGCTTTTTGTTTCGATTAAGTTTTTCCAACTTTCCATACTAATCATCATTAAATCCATTTCATTTAAAAACTCTTTATCCAATTGTTGTTTATACGAAAGACTAATATGATTTGGTGCAATATTCTCGATACTACGAATAATTTCTTTTACTTCTGAATGACGTTTTGTGTAACCGCTTACATCTACAATAATAATTTGCGATTCGCTATTCGAGATTAAACGTTGTGCATATTTCAGTAAATCGGCATCTTTATTTCCGAAAAGAGGAAGAAAAACTTTCTCAGCTTTTGTGAAATTTTTGTCCAAAACAATTCCAACAGGAACAGTTGATTTGTTCAATAATTGTTTCGTTCTTTCGTTGAAAATTGAATGATCAAACATGTTTTCTTTTCCAGTAACTTGACCAATCAAAATATCAGGATCAATAATTTTTGTCGTAAATCCTAAAATATTTCCTAACAACGAACCTGAATAAATAGAATTTCTTACACCCATCAACATCAAATCGTAATCACCTTTTTGCGCAACATCTATTGTCTCAAAAACCATATCGGTAGAAACTTTGAACATGGTTGTTACATCTTGGTGTAACTCTTCGGAAACCTCAATAATCGGTTCGAAAATTTCTGCTTCTCTATCCTCAAGATTGAAATGTTGCACTTCGCTACTTTTCATCACATGAATTGCAGAAACAAGTGAATTTTCGTCTTGTTTTTTGATAAAGCTATTAGCTGTTCGCAACAATTCAGCACCTTTTTCGGGTGTTTGAAAATCAATTAAAATTTTATATTTCTGACTTTGACTAATTTCAGAAAGTTCATTTTCTGTTTTTTGTTTGCGGAAAATCCAATTGATTAAATCCAAAGCTGGACCTGTCATAAAAGTTGTGACCAAAGCCATTATGACCATCATAGCGAAAACTTCTGGTGTTAAAACCCCTAAATCATATCCAATGTTTAGCACGACTAATTCCATCAAACCTCGTGTATTCATCAAAGCACCAATAGTTAAACTATCTTTCCAGTTTTGTCCAACAAACTTGGCGGCAATTGCACTTCCGATGAATTTTCCTGTTACAGCTACCAAAATAATCAATCCCGCTGTTTGCCATAAATGTGGCGTATCCAATAATCCAATTTGTGTTCTCAAACCTGTAAAAACGAAGAACAAAGGAAGTAATAAAACCAATGAAACATCTTCTATTTTTTCGATGAATAAATTTCTGAATTTTACATTTTCAGGCATAATTGTTCCAGCTAAAAAAGCTCCAAATAATGCATGAATTCCAATGATTTCACTTAAGTATGAAGAAATAATTAAGACCAAGAAAAAGATTCCTATGATAGGTTTTGTAAGCGTTGTTTTGCTTGAATGTACGTCTGCAATTCGTTTTAGGAATGGACGAACGAAACGAGCCATCGCGATAACGTAAACAATTGCTAGTAATATAACATATAATGAACTGACGAATGATCCAGCTTTTACGATGGCGATAACCGCAGCTAATAAACACCAAGCCGTGATGTCGTCGGCAGCTGCACAAGTAATTACAATAGAACCTAAGCGAGTTTTACTAATTCCGCGTTCTTGTACAATACGAGCCAAAACGGGGAAGGCTGTAATACTCATCGAAATTCCGATAAATAGAGCGAATGATAAAAAGTTAATTCCTTCTGGTGCGAATTCCATATAAATTAATCCAGCTAGAGCTAAACCAAGTGTAAATGGAATAATGATACTTGCATGACTAATAACTATGGCATCTTGTGCATTTTTCTTTAGCACTTTCAGGTCTAATTACATCCCGATAACATACATGAATAGGATCAAACCTATCTGACTGATAAATTCTAAGTTTCCTAACGATTCTTTAGGGAAAAGACCTCCAAAAAATTCTGGGAAATGCATTCCAATGAAAGAAGGACCAAGGAATATACCTGCAATAATTTCTCCAATTACAGTTGGTTGTCCAATTTTATTAAAAATCCATCCAAAAACCCTTGCAGTAAATATAATGGTTACAATTTGTGCTAATAAAATAGCAAGAGGGTGTCCAATATTATGTGTAATACTGTTGATGAAATCATTGAAGTAATTGCTTCCATTTGCAGCATGAACAACATGTTTCCCAGCTTCCATTTCTTCTGCTTTAATCACAATAAAATACATCATGATTGAACAAAGTAGAATGATTATTATATAAAAAATAGAATTTCTTGTCGATTTTTTCATGGCGTTAATTTTCAACAAAAGTCAGAAATTAATTTACAGAAAAATATCAATATTTTTTAAACTCGAGTAAAATGTAATGAAATGGTTTTTTTTTGTAATCAAATTGAAATTTGAGCAATAAAATTAGCTTTGTAAACTTCGCTTAATACCAAATTGATTTCTTTATTCTCTTTTGATAATACATCTAAAGTGACGTTGTCTGAGTGGAAATATTTGATATGATGTAAGCTAATTATTTCTCGTTTATTGATGCGAACAAAATCTTTTTCGGGTAACATTTCTGATAATGCATCGAGTGTGATATTTTTCAAAATCAAGAACGATAAATCTTGATAATAAACCATTTTATCACGGCTGTCAACGGTAGAAGTTGTAATGTACAAAATTTGATTAAACTGCAACAAAATTTTTCCTTTGTCTGAATTTAATTGTACAAAATTATTTTGTGTCGAAAAATTATTTTGTAAACGTTTTTTTACTTTGTCAACAGCTTGTTGTAAACGCTCTTTTTTGATTGGTTTTTGAATATAATCTGTCGCATCTAAATCAAAAGCATCAACAGCATATTCCTTATAAGCAGTGGAAAAAATAAACGGTTTTTCTTTTAATAAATTAGCGATCTGTAAACCATTTATTTTAGGCATTTCGATATCTAAAATACAAAAGTCAAAATCAAGATTTTCAATTTCGTTAATGAATAATTCAGGATTAACATAAGCTTTCACAACTTCAATGTCTTCCATTTGTTCACACAACATTTTCAGGTACTTTAAACCAAGAATTTCGTCGTCAATTAGTATGCATTTTAGTGTAAAACTCATGTAGATTTATTTTTAAGTTGGCTACAAAAATATCTTGTTCAATAGTTTTAGAAAGTGAAAAATCGTCGTCGTAAACCATTTTCAAGCGGTGTTCTAATGATTGACTTCCATGTCCGCCAGTTTCTTTTTTCAAACTATTTTTTGGAGAGATTTTATTGATGACTTGAATTTGAAATGATCTATTATTCAATTCAAGCATAATTTTTATGAATGAATTTGCTTGTTGAAAATCGGTATGTTTGAAAGCATTTTCAATAAAATCAATACTTAATAAAGGTAAAATAATTTTTTCTTGATAGTAAGGTGAAGTTTCATCAATTTTGGTTTTAACTTGAAAATCAAACAAAGGCGAAACTTTTACTTTATTAATTTCAATAAAGTTTTTAGTGAAATCTATTTCATCTTTTATCGTCACAAAATTGTCTTTGCTTTCGTACAAAATATAATCCAACACATTTGCCAATTTATCAATCGTATAATAGGTTTGGTACGCATTGGATTGAATCGAATTGAGAATATTTTTGAACAAATGTGGATTCAATTTTGCTTCGTATGACTCTAGTTTTAACTCGTCAACTTTTATAGATAAATTGTCTAAACGTTGCGTTTGTTCATGACTTATTTTTTTCTCAGATTTTAATGAATGGATTAAATATGTAATCATAATGATTAGAAAAAAAATCAATGCAATAATGAGATAAAGTAATATGATAGGAAGTTGAATCATGCGAAAAATTCTAACTCAAAGATAGAATAATTTATGAATAAAAAAATCCAGAAAGTAGAACCTTCTGGATTTTTAGAAATATGGTGAAAGAAATTATTAAGCGTAATATTTTGCTTTTAATTCTTTTACTTTTGGATCATCTAAGAATTCATCATACGTCATATAACGATCGATGATTCCGTTTGGAGTTAACTCGATAATACGGTTACAAGTTGTTTGAATCAATTCGTGGTCATGAGAACCCATTAAAATTGTTCCTTTGAAATTAACCAAAGAATTATTCAATGCTGTAATCGATTCTAAGTCTAAGTGACCTGTTGGCTCGTCTAACAATAATACGTTTGCACGTAATAACATCATGCGAGAGAACATACAACGCATTTTTTCACCTCCTGATAAAACAGAAGATTTTTTAAGAGCTTCGTCTCCAGAGAATAACATTTTTCCTAAGAAACCACGCATAAATTCTTCGTGACGTTCATCGTCTGATTCTGTATATTGACGTAACCAATCAACCAAGTTGATATCTTCTTTGAAGAAATCTGTATTATCTAAAGGTAAATACGCTTGTGTTGTTGTAATTCCCCAAGTAAAATCTCCAGAATCTGGCTGAGCTTTTCCTGAAAGAATTTCGAAAAATTGAGAAACCGCTTTCGAGTTACGAGAGAAAATACCAATTTTATCACCTTTTTTCAAGTTGATGTTTGCATCTTTAAATAAAACTTCTCCATCTACAGAAGCAGATAAATTGTTTACTTCTAAGATTTGATCACCAGCCTCACGCGATTGTTCCCAGATAAGTGCTGGATATCGACGAGAAGAAGGTTTGATATCTTCGATATTTAATTTCTCGATCATTTTTTTACGAGAAGTCGTTTGTTTTGCTTTAGCAACGTTAGAAGAGAAACGAGCAATGAAATCTTGTAATTCCTTTTTCTTTTCTTCTGCTTTTTTGTTTTGTTGCGCACGTTGTTTTGCAGCTAACTGAGAAGATTCGTACCAGAATGTATAGTTACCTGAATATAAATTTAATTTAGAGAAATCTAAATCACAAATATGCGTACAAACCGCGTCTAAGAAGTGACGGTCGTGCGATACAACGATTACAGTATTCTCGAAATTACCTAAGAAATCTTCTAGCCATTGAATTGTATTAACGTCCAATTCGTTGGTAGGCTCATCTAAGATTAACACATCAGGATTTCCAAATAAAGCTTGCGCAATCAAAATACGAACTTTCGCTTTATTATCTAAATCTCCCATTAATGTATAATGCATATCCGAATCGATTCCTACATTAGATAATAATGTAGCAGCATCAGATTCTGCATTCCATCCGTTCATTTCTTCATAAACGACACCTAATTCTCCTGCTTTGATGCCATCTTCTTCAGAAAAATCAGGTTTAGCATATAAAGCATCCATACGTTCTTTAATATCGTATAATACTTTATTTCCACGTAAAACAGTATCCAATACTGTATATTCGTCATATTTGAAGTGATTCTGTTCTAAAACAGACATACGTTTTCCTTTTTCAAGACTAACTTGTCCTGAAGTTGGATCGATTTCACCTGATAATATTTTTAAGAAAGTAGATTTTCCTGCTCCATTGGCACCAATTATCCCGTAACAGTTGCCATTTGTAAATTTTATATTAACTTCGTCGAAAAGTACACGCTTGCCGAATTGAAGCGATAAATTAGAAACATTTAACATAATTTTTGGTATGATGTTTGTTTGACCTTCCGGCAAAGTTACAAATTTTAATTGGAATAAAATAAAGTGCAGAAAGAAGTTACGATTAAGAATAAACGTGCAAGGTTTGAGTATGAATTATTAGATTCTTACGAAGCCGGCATCCAATTATTTGGGACTGAAATAAAATCTATCCGAATGGGAAAAGCTTCGATTACCGAAAGTTTTTGTCAAATGAAGGATGGAGAACTCTATATTGTCAATATGTTTATTGACGAATATGATTGGGGAACATACTTTAATCATAAAACAAGACGAGACAGAAAACTTTTATTACAAAAATCTGAGTTGCGAAAATTAGAACGCAAAACGAAAGAGACAGGATTAACGATTGTAGCAACCACGCTGTTTATAAACAATAAAGGGTTGGCAAAATTGAAGATATATTTGGCAAAAGGGAAGAAACTTTTTGACAAAAGAAACACAATAAAAGGAAAAGATTTGAAAAGAGATTTGGATAGAATGATAAAGAATTCTTAAATTTGTC
This sequence comes from Empedobacter sp. UBA7494, assembly GCF_002478465.1. NCBI lineage: Bacteria > Pseudomonadati > Bacteroidota > Flavobacteriia > Flavobacteriales > Weeksellaceae > Empedobacter > Empedobacter sp. UBA7494. The sequence goes on along the minus strand of NZ_DLOC01000071.1, from coordinate 14,623 downwards.
TTATAATTGTATGAAAATTAAGTGAAATTTAATATATTTAAAACGCTAAATATTTGATAATGAAAAAGTTTAATCTATTATTATCTGCAGTAGTATTATTCCTAGCGGGTAATTCTTTTGTAGATGCTCAGAATTCTAAGAATCCTTGGGCAATTACAGTTGGTGCTCACGCAGTTGATCACAACTCAGTGACTGGACCATTCAACCAGTATTTCAAAACAGATAATTGGGATATCGTTCCTCCTTTATCTAAATTATCTATCATCCGTAACTTAAACAGATCTTTTGATGTTGATTTAACTGCTTCAGTAGGTGAAGTTGATAACAACAGATTACGTATCAAAGATGAATTATTCATCAATGCTGGTTTAGGTTTACGTTATAAGTTAGCTAATGGTTATATCTTAAAAGAAGATTCTTGGTTTGATCCATATATCCGTGTAGGTGCTGGTTACCACAGATACGACTACACAGGATTACAATTTCCATTAACAGCTTACTATGGTAATGGTGATGGTAATGAAACTTACCAATTAACAGAAGTTGAAGATTTAGAGAAAAATCACTTTGTAGCTTCTTTAGGTGCTGGATTTAACTTATGGTTTACTAAAAACTTTGGTTTAAACGTTGCTTCTGATTACAACTGGTTACCAGCTTACGGAGGAAACAATTATTTCGATTTCTTCCAACACACAGTAGGTGTTACTTTCCGTTTCGGAAAACAAGATAGAGATGGTGATGGTATTCCTGATGACGAAGATGCATGTCCAGATACTCCAGGTATCGCTACAAATGATCCATCTACAAACGGATGTCCAGATACAGATGGTGATGGAATCTTTGATAAAGATGATGCTTGTCCAACAGAATTTGGTTTAGCTGAATTCCAAGGTTGTCCAGATACAGATGGTGATGGTGTTCCAGATAAAGATGATGCTTGTCCTACAGTTGCAGGTCCAGTAGAAAATAATGGATGTCCTTGGCCAGATACAGATGGTGATGGAATCTTAGATAAAGATGATGCTTGTCCAAACGAATATGGTTTAGCTGAATTCCAAGGTTGTCCAGATACAGATGGAGATGGTATTCCAGATAAAGATGATGCTTGTCCAACAGTAAAAGGACCAAAAGAAAATAATGGATGTCCATGGACAGAAGTTCACGTAGCAAAACGTTTATCTAATATTTTATTCGAATACAACTCTGATAAAATTGTTCCTTCTTCTTACGAAGATGTACGTGTAGCTGCTCAAATTTTAAATTCTGATGATTTAAAAGAAAAAAGCTTCTACATTGACGGACATGCTGACCAAAGAGGTAAAGACGCTTATAACAAAACATTATCTTTAAAACGTGCTCAAGCGTTAGTTAATATTTTAGTTGAAAGAGGTGGAGTGGATAAAGCTCGTTTAACTGCTCGTGGTTTAGGAAAATCTCAATTGTTATGTACTGAAAACACTGAAGAGTGTTACCAAAGAAACAGACGTGTTGAGGTATTACCTAGAACAGCTGTAGTAACTGAAACAAAAGTTATCAAAAAAACAGCTACAGAAAAGAAATAATAATTCTTTGAATAGCTTACAATAGAAATAGCCACCTCATTGAGGTGGCTATTTTATTTCATATATTTTTGAACAATTATTTCTTTCTAAAGACTAATATAATAATACATCCAGCTGTAAAAATAGATAACAAATAACCAATCCAAGAAAGTAATGGCATATCCAAAATCATTGGACGAACAGTAGTGTTGGCAAGCATACTTGCTCCAATTCCAAAAGCTAAAGTAAGTATCGCTAAAACTAGTTTATTAATACTGTCTTTTATTAATTTCTGAATATTATCTATTTGATCAATCTTGAAGTTTAAAGCCAATTTATCATTGTTTACTTTTTCAATTAATTTTAAGGTGTCTTCTGGTAAATCGTTGATTAAATCTTGAATATCTTTGAAATTATCAATTGCTTTTTTGCTCAAATATTTTGGATGAAATTTTTGTCGAGCCAATTTTACCGCATATGGACGCATTGAACGTTGCACATTAAGATCAGCGTGTAATTGTTGTCCAATTCCTTCTATAAGTGCAATACCGCGTAGTAAAATGTAAACATACTCGGGTAATAAAACATGATTTCGTTGTAGAATATGATTGAATTTTTTGATGATGACTTGAACTTCTATCGTATCAACGGTATTGTATTCTAAGTAATCAAAAATATCTGCAATATCACGTTCCAATTGTTTTTCGTTCTCGATATAATGTTTAATCGCCATTTTTTTGAGTGAACGAACAATGCGTTTCGGATTTTTTAATCCAAAATCAATCACTACATTTTCTAATGCTTCTTTTTCGTTGATGGCTAAAATTCCCATCGAACCAAAATCTATAAAAGCTAAACGTCCATCTTTTAAAATAAAAATATTTCCGGGATGTGGATCAGCATGAAAAAATCCATCATCAAGTAATTGTTTCAAATAAATATCAAAACCTTTCTGTACGATTTTTTTCGGATCAACTCCTAAAGCATCTAACTGTTCAACATCATTTACCTTGAAACCATCTATGAATTCCATGCAAAGAAAATTATTGTTCGAATAATCTTCGTACGTTTTTGGCACATAAACATCTTTACTATTCTCAAAGTTTTTCCTGAATCGTTCAATATTTTGAAATTCATTGGTTAATGAAAGTTCTTTCAGAATTGAATTTTCAAATGATTTTTCGATTTCAGAAATGAATAATTTTTGAAGTTTCTCATATTTTTTTTCCAAAAAATGAGCAATATCTCGAATCAGAGCTAAATCAGACTCAATTATTTTCTGAATATTAGATCGTTTTACTTTGAACACAACTTTTTCTCCATTCAATAAAGTTGCGCGATAAACTTGCGAAATACTTGCTGCCGCAAAAGGTTGTTCTTCTATAAAAAGAAAATGCTCGTCAGGCTCAATTCCAAATTCGTCTCTAATTTTTTGTTTGATGTCAATTTCTTCTGGAGGAACATTATCTTGTAATTTTTTTAATTCTTCTACCAAAGATTCAGGAACCAAATCTTTTCGATTACTCAATAATTGTCCAAATTTTATATAAGTAGGACCAAGTTCTTCCAAAGCCATTCGGAAACGTTGATTGAATGATTGGTTGAAAAATTCGTTGTTTTGGTCAGAATGAAACAAATCATTTCCGCGAGAAAGAATTTCTTCAAAACCATATTTAGAAACGACTTTTACGATTTTAGAAAATCGTTTTATTTTCTTTAGACTATCCATAAAGTTGAGATTCGATTACAAGTTACGAATAAACAAGTGTGTAATTTCTTTATAAAATCTTAAATTTCTTTGAGTTGAATCTAAAATTATTCCAAATATTAAAATATAATTGTTTATCTTTGCACTCGCTAAAATGGTTTAGGAATCAAGCGATTAATTATTAAGTTAAACATCTCTCGGTCATTTATTTGCATTTGAAGATTCCGAAATAAAATAGATTGAGATACAAATTTTTAGAATTATGTCTAAAGAAACAAAACAAGAGGAGGTACAAGAAGTTGTATTAAACACTCCAGTATTAGATGCGTCTGCTAATGCAAACGTAGCGCCAGAATCATTTGATTGGGAATCTTTCGAATCAGGATTAAACGAAGAAGATCGTAAAGAAAAAGCTGAATTAGAGCAAATGTACGATACAACTTTAGAAGACTTACATGAGAATGAAGTATTCAAAGGACAAGTTGTACGTATTACAGATAAAGAAGCTATTGTTGACATCAACTTCAAATCAGAAGGTGTTATTTCATTAAACGAATTCCGTTACAACTCAGACTTGAAAGTTGGAGATATCGTTGAAGTAATGGTTGATCAACGTGAAGATAAAAATGGACAATTAATTTTATCTCACAAAAAAGCTCGTACATTAAATGCATGGGATGCTGTTAACAAAGCACACGATTCTCAAGAAATCGTTAACGGTTACATCAAAGCTCGTACTAAAGGAGGTATGATCGTTGACGTATTCGGAATTGAAGCTTTCTTACCAGGTTCTCAAATCGATGTTAAACCAATCCGTGATTACGAACAATTCGTAGGAAAAACTATGGAGTTCAAAGTTGTTAAAATCAACCCAGAATTCAAAAACGTAGTAGTTTCTCACAAAGCGTTAATCGAGGCTGATATCGAAGTTCAGAAAAAAGAAATCGTTGCTCAATTAGAGAAAGGACAAGTATTAGAAGGTGAAGTTAAAAACATCACATCTTACGGTGTATTCGTAGACTTAGGAGGTGTTGACGGTTTAATCCACATCACTGACTTATCTTGGTCTCGTATCAACCACCCATCTGAAATCTTAGAAGATGGACAAAAAATCAACGTTGTAATCTTAGATTTCGACGAAGATAAATCTCGTATCCAATTAGGTATTAAACAATTAGAAGCTCATCCATGGGATGCTTTAGATGCTGATATCAAAGTTGGTGATAAAGTTAAAGGAAAAGTAGTTGTTTTAGCTGACTACGGTGCATTCGTTGAGGTTGCTCCAGGTGTAGAAGGTTTAATCCATGTTTCTGAAATGTCATGGTCTACTCACTTACGTTCTGCTCAAGATTTCGTAAAAGTAGGTGATGAGGTTGAAGCAGTAGTTTTAACTTTAGATAGAGAAGAAAGAAAAATGTCTTTAGGTATCAAACAATTAACTCCAGATCCTTGGACAGATATTACAACTAAATACCCAGTAGGTTCTACTCACAAAGGTAAAGTTCGTAATTTCACTAACTTCGGTGTGTTCGTAGAATTAGAAGAAGGTGTTGACGGATTAATCTACATCTCTGACTTATCTTGGACTAAGAAAATCAAACACCCATCAGAATTCTGTGCGGTTGATGATATCTTAGACGTAGTAGTTTTAGAATTAGACGTAGAAGCTCGTCGTTTATCTTTAGGTCACAAACAATTAACTGAAAACCCATGGGATCAGTACGAAGCTAAATATGCTGTAGGTACTACTCACACAGGTGTTGCAGTTGACGTTTTTGATAAAGGTGCTACAGTACAATTCGAAGATGCTGACGTTGAAGCTTTCGCTCCAGCTCGTACATTAGAGAAAGAAGACGGATCTCGTATCAAAAAAGGTGAAGAAACATCTTTCAAAGTTATCGAGTTTAACAAAGAATTCCGTCGTGTAGTAGTTTCTCACACAGCAACTTTCCGTGAGGAAGAAGTTAAAGCTGAGAGATCATCTAACAACAATAACAACAACAACAATTCATCTAACACGATCGAAACTTCTACATTAGGAGATATTGATTCATTAGCTGCATTGAAAAAGAAAATGGAAGAAGGAGGAAACTAATTCTCTAACCGAAATTTTTAAATAACATAAGCTGTCCAGTAATGGGCAGCTTTTTTTATGAATAATGATTAAATATATTTAGTATAAAAATGAATTTAATTTATGGTTTAAAATCATATTAAGAATAACGTACAATTTTTGATGTGTTTTTTGAATATTATTCAAAATAGTCTTAATTTTGCAGTCGAAATGGAAAAGATAGAATTTAATTTAGATGCTACTGATTTGAAAATCATGCGATTAATGCAAGATAATGCACGTATTAACAATGCAGATATCGCAAGAGAATTGAGAATGGCACCTTCTGGAATATTAGAACGTGTGAAAAAGCTTGAAAATAAACAAGTTATTTTGGCTTATCACGCAAAAATAAATCCAATGGCAGTTGGACAAAAATTACTTTCGTATATGTTTATCAAAACCGTAGATATTATCGGTGATGAAACAGTAGGAAGACAACTTGCCGAAATTCCAGAAGTTTTAGAGGTTCATGATATTGCTGGAGAAGATGGTTATCTAATCAAAGTGAGAACTTCTGATAACGAAGGTTTGGTAGAATTGATGCGCAAACATTTGAGTAAAATTGGCGGAATCACTTCTACGCGTACAACTATAGTTTTACAAACAATAAAAGAAGAACAAAATATCGTTATACCAACGATTTAAAAAATAGAGATTGAATGAAAGGGAATCAACCAAGTAAGTGGCTGATTATTGCAGCATATTTCGTGGTTTATGTAGTTTGGGGATCAACTTATTTTTTTATAGATAAGGCTTTGCATGGTTTTAGTCCGTTTATTTTGGGTTCGTTTCGCTTTATTGCGGCGAGCACAATGTTGATGGGATATTGTAAGTTGAAAGGTTACAAGCTGTGGGATAAACAAATTGTGAAACAATGTATGTTTACAGGTTTTATGTTGTTGTTTATTGATATGGCTGGGATTATTTGGTCCGAACAATTTTTACCAAGTGGAATTGTTGCAATTATGGCAGCATCGGCAGCAATTTGGTTTATTGTCTTAGATAAACCGAAATGGAAACAAAATTTTTCAAGTATTCCTACGATTTTAGGTGTTTTGTTAGGTTTTGTTGGAGTTCTGATGTTATTCTATGAACAAACAACCACTGTGCACGCAGATGCAGATCAGCAGTTCTTAAATATGATTGGGTTGATTGTTCTGATCTTTTGTTCGATTGCTTGGACGTTAGGTTCTTTGTATTCAAAATATGTAACAGAAAAGCAGAAAAAAGAAGTTACAAAGCCAAAAGAAGATTTGAACATCATGGTCAAAACGGCTTGGCAAATGATTACTGCTGGTGTTTTGTTTAATACAGTTGCAATCTTCAATGGAGAATATGCTAATTTCAATTTTGCGAATGTAGCGACAGAAGATTGGTTGGCAATGGCTTATTTAACAACTTTTGGCTCTATTCTAGCTTTTGGTTCTTACGTTTGGTTGTTACAATATCGTCCAGCTGTAGAAGTTTCTACATATGCCTATGTTAATCCGATTGTAGCGGTTGCATTGAGTTATTTTTTTACAGATGATGTCGTAACTCATTTGCAGATTTATGGTTTGGCAGTAATTTTGTTCAGTGTTTTATTAATGAACTGGAATCTTTATAAAAACACGAAATTAGTTCAAAAAATTCTGCATTTTGTTTCTCGTAAACATTATGCGCATTAAATATTATGATGATTATTAATAAGAAAGCTTCTCGATTTCGAGAAGCTTTTTTTGTATTATTGAGTTTTAAAATTAATAATTAATTCATTGTTGTCTAATTTTAATGGGTAGCCATCTTCTGATTTGAAACCATTTGAAATTACAAATTCATATTCTTTAGTTGGAGTTAATTCCATAGTTATTACGAATGTAGTGTTATCATTAGAGAAATTGATTTTTGTAAACTTAGGACTATACTCTTTTCCTTTTTTTGAGAATCTTATTGAATATTCTTTTGGATTCATTGGTTTAGAAAATATAATTTTAAATTCTTTGATAGATGAATCTATATTTGTTGAACCATTTTCGAAAGGCTCAATTTTTATGATATAAGGTTGTTTTTTTTCGTATTCTTTTATTAATTGATCTTTATCAAAACCTTCTTCGTAAAAACCAGATTTTCTTAGAAAATTTTCAACTTCTTTTTCATCTTGATAATTCAGTTCAATAATATCTTTTATCGCTTGTTTTTTATTTTTAGCTTGATTGTAATATGATTTACATATTTCATATCCAATAAAATATCCCAGATCAGCAGCTTCACCCTTTTGTCCTCCATTGTATAACCAATTTGAAAAATCATCTATAAACATCTCTTCTTTAAATTGTTTTTTCAAATCATCGAAGTGCTGTTTTCCATAAAAAATATATTGTTTTTCAATTGGTTCTCCTAAAACAAGCTCTGTAATAAAATCGCACGAACCTTCTTTTAGGGTATGGTGTAATAATGAGTTGTTTTCATTTGGTTTTTGTTGTGTGTGTACATATTCATGAATATTTAGTGAAATAATATTATCAAGTGATTGCTTCGCAAAAACATTTTTTAGCCAATCATTTTCAAATTCTGAAACATCTGTTTTTGGAATTCCTGTAGCGATTTCAGAACCAACTAAAACCATATTTTCATATAAAGTTCCACCTGAACGCAAGCCACCAATTGTAAAATACATTTCTCCTTCTTTTAGCTCAGGATATAGTTTTTTTAGTTTTTTTACAGCTTTAGTTAATTCTTTTGTTTTATTTTTTATGGTAAGTGTATTAGGTCTAATAGAATTCCAAAACTTAGGATAATTATCAATAAGTTTAATATAAAGAGTATCATTATAATCTCTTACTTTCATAAAGGATTTTAAACCTTTTGTCCCTTTATCAATGTATAAAGTATTAATGAATTTTATTTTTTGTGAATAATTATTTGTAGTTTGAATACTATCAAAAGCTATCCAGAAATTATCTATATCAGAAGTGTAAATTTTATTAGCTATTGAATTTTGTCCAAATGAAATACTCGTAAGAATAAAAAATATTAAAGCTAAAGTTTTATTTTGCATATTGTGTTTTTATATGAGATGTCAATTTAATCAAAAAGTTACAAAATGATTCAAAAAAAAAAGCAGCTCTTCTCAGAACTGCTTTTGTATATTGTGATGAATTATTTCTTACAATTTAGTGCATTTTACAATTTCCAAACCGTATTGCGTCGTATGTGGTTCTTCTAAAGTGCGTGTAATCAAATTCATTTTTTGGATGCCTAAATCTTTGATGATTTGAGAGCCAATTCCGTGATCTTTTTCATCGGCTGGTAAAACACCTGATTTAGATTTTCCTTCAGAAAAACTTTTGAAAATCTCTAATTTTTGTTCAATCAACTCAGAACTTTGAATGTTATTAATAAAAATTACAACACCTTTTTCTTCTTCATTGATGATGTTCATTGTTTTTTCTAACAATGGTGTTTCGCCGTTTTGTAAAGCGCTAAACAAATCATAGTAGCTATTTGTCGATTTTACACGAACTGGAACTACATCATCTTTTGTCCATTTTCCTTTTTTCAAAGCGAAGTGAACTTGATTATTTGTTGTTTGTTGATAAGCGATTAATTCGTATTCTCCGAATCTTGTTTTTGCAGGAAATTGCTCGATACGTTTTACTAATGATTCGTTTTCTAATCGGTAAGCAATCAAATCTTCAATCGAAACAATTTTAAGATCAAATTTCTTTGCAATCTCTAACAATTCTGGCAAGCGAGCCATTTCTCCATCTTCTTTCAAAATTTCGACAATACATCCAGCAGGATAATATCCTGCCATGCGTGCCAAATCAACAGCAGCTTCTGTATGTCCCATTCGAACCAAAACTCCACCATCTTTTGCAATTAATGGGAAAATATGTCCTGGTTTTCCTAAATCATCTGGATTTGTATTTTCGTCAATTAAAGCTTGAATAGTTTTAGAACGATCAGAAGCCGAAATTCCTGTCGTACATCCGTGACCTTGTAAATCTACAGAAACCGTAAAATTAGTTTCGTAAATCGCTGTATTGTGTCCAACCATAAGGTCCAAACCTAATGCTTTACATCTTTGTTGTGTAAGTGGTGTACAAACCAATCCGCGTCCATGCGTAACCATAAAGTTGATGACTTCTGGCGTTGCAAATTCGGCGATACATAGGAAATCTCCTTCATTTTCACGATCTTCATCGTCAACTACAATGATAACTTTTCCTTGTTTTAAATCTTCTAAAGCTTCTTCAATTGTGTTTAATTGAGATGATCTATTTTCCATTGTTTTATGTTATTGATAACGAGAATGCTCCTCGTTTTTGTTTGTTTTCTTAAACTTATTAAAGTATTTTACAATTGGATCAACGTAAATACTGATATCAAATAATCCAGAATCTTGATTGGCTTTGTAACTAAACAAAATAGAGAACGGAAGCGCAATAATATTAGCTGCCCAAGCGGCAAAAGTTGGATCTAATTTTCCGTTTTTCGCCATATTTTCTGCCGAGAAATTAAGAATGAAATAAATAACGAAAATGATAATTGAGATGACAACTGGCATTCCAATTCCTCCTTTTTTTACGATTGCACCTAATGATGATCCAATCAAAAAGAAAATAATACATGTTACTGCATACGAGAAATTTCGTTGGTAATGAATATTTACTTTTGAATATAACTTTTCTCTGTTTACAATTTCTTGTTCAGAAAACGTCATATTTTCTTGATCACGATTTACCATTTGTATAGCTTGATTAAGCACTTGATCTTGTTCTTGACGATTTCGCTCTTTCAAGTCAAAAATCATATTTGTTTTTATCGTATCAATATCTTTTATTTTGATTGAATAGAAATAGTTTTGATTAAACATATTCGTTTTCAAATCTTTGTAATACTTCTTATAATCTGTGTTTAATGAATCGATAAGATGTCTTAAACCTTTTCCGTCCAAATATTTATAAGAGTTTCCTGGGTCTTCGTCTTTACCAGAATTTAAAATATCCGAAATGTCAATATAATAGTTTAATGTATCAAATTTAGTATATTGATTTTCTTGACGTTTGCGTTGATCAAAGTTTTTATTTTTGATGTTGTCGGTATAAGCAATTCCATCAAAAAGTTCCATTTTTAGATAATGATTATCGTTTTTGTCTGGCGCAAGATTTCCTCTTTTAGAAATAATTGTCATCGTATTTTCACCAAACGGTGCATTTTGATGAACAAAAACATCTTCTAATTTTTCTGAATTTTCACCCGAAACTTTATTTATTTTCATCTGAAATCCGGGAACGGTTTCGATAAAAACGCCTTCTTTCATACTTACCGTTGGTTTGGTTTGTAAGATATTGAAGTACATTGTTCGCGCTTTTTGTTGGGAATAAGGCATTACTTTGTCTCCGAAAAAATACAATCCGACAGACATTAAAGCAACTAACGTAAACAATGGTGCAAGGATTCTGGTAAGTGAAATTCCAGAAGCTTTCATTGCAGCTAATTCGTATCGTTCTCCAAAACCTCCCATGGTCATGATAGACCCCAAAAGGATTGTAAGCGGTAATACAAGCTGAATAACGTTAATTCCTAACCAAAAAAGTAATTCGGTAATAGTGTACCATTCTAAACCTTTTCCAACAAATTTTTCCATTTGTTGCCATGCAAATTGCACGATAAAGATGAAAAATAGAACACTAAATATGAAAAAAAATGGACCTAAAAAGGTCTTGATTATATACCAGTCAAGTTTTTTTAACATTGATTATAATTGAGTAATCATATAGCCTTGCGACTTATATTTCTTTTGGTCAAAGTTAAAGTAACTTTTGTGAATAAGTAAATTTTGAACGTAATCTTTTACAATGATTGATGTTGTATCACCATTTTTACCATATTCCTTGTAATCGTAGATTTCATTATTCGCTGTATTGACTCCTAAAACCGAATATTTGATTGTTGAAGTTTTAGTTGGCGTTAATTTTATGTACTGAATTGTTTTTCCTCCAACCGTTTTTTTATCTGTTAAAGTGTAGCTGAAATCTGTACGATATGTATTCAAAACTTTAGTTGGTGTTAAGAAATCATCTGTGTTAGATGCATCAGAAATAGTTACTTCTTTGTCATCTTTTGCAATTGTATATAATTTAGTTCCTGTAAAAATTTGGTTGATATCGCCTACATTCAAGTTAAATTTTTGCTTCATTGCAAAAACTTCTCCCGAACGACTTGTTGATTTTCCATTTGCGTTATGGCTAAAATCAAATTTGATGTAATACGAGTTTGCGTTGGTATATTTAGCGTAAACTTTGTCTAAGATTTGTTTTGCTGATTGAGCGTTTAATGTTCCAACCCCTATTAATAAGAGTATGAAAGAATAGATTATCTTTTTCATACAATTTAATTTTCTATCTGTTTTTAATAAATTTTAGTTCAAATTATTCAACAACTGTTCCAAACTCATGTCATCTTGTATCAATACCTGTCTTGCTTTACTTCCTTCGAAAGGACCAACAATTCCAGCAGCTTCCAATTGATCAATCAATCGTCCGGCGCGATTATATCCTAATTTTAATTTTCGTTGTAATAAAGACGCGGAACCTTGTTGATTCATTACAATCAATCGTGCAGCATCTTCAAAAAGTACATCACGATCAGATAAATCAATATCTAAATTAGATCCACCTTCTTCCCCAACATATTCTGGTAAATGCATTGCATCTGGATAACCACGTTGTTCACCAATAAATTCGGTGATTTTATCGACTTCTGGTGTATCAACAAACGCACATTGTAAGCGAATTAATTCGTTTCCAGTGGTGTACAACATATCACCTTTACCAATTAATTGATCAGCTCCTTGCGAGTCTAAAATTGTTCTCGAATCGATTTTTGACGTTACACGGAAAGCGACACGACCTGGGAAATTGGCTTTAATTGTTCCTGTAATTACATTTACAGACGGACGTTGAGTTGCAACAATCAAGTGAATACCAACGGCACGAGCTAATTGAGCTAAACGAGCAATCGGTAATTCTACTTCTTTACCAGCTGTCATAATCAAATCTGCAAACTCATCCACGATTAATACAATATATGGTAAGAATCTGTGACCAGCTTCTGGATTTAATTTACGTTGTTTAAATTTCGCGTTATATTCTTTGATATTTCGAACGAAAGCATTTTTCAATAATTCGTAACGATCATCCATTTCAATACAAAGTGAATTTAACGTGTTAATTACTTTTGTATTATCTGTGATAATTGCTTCTTCCGAATCTGGTAATTTTGCTAAATAATGACGCTCGATTTTAGAATATAAAGTAAGCTCAACTTTCTTTGGATCGACCATCACAAATTTTAATTCAGATGGATGTTTTTTATAGATTAACGAAGCGATAATAGCATTCAAACCAACCGATTTACCTTGTCCCGTTGCACCAGCCATCAACAAGTGAGGCATTTTTGCTAAATCGGCAACAAAGGTTTCGTTCGTAATTGTTTTCCCGAAAGCAATTGGCAATTCCATATCAGCATTTTGGAACTTTTGCGAAGCAATAACCGAATGCATGGAAACCATCGAAGGATTAGAATTTGGAACCTCGATACCAATTGTTCCTTTTCCAGGAATCGGCGCAATAATACGAATACCAAGCGCAGCCAAACTTAAGGCAATATCGTCCTCAAGATTTTTGATTTTAGAAATACGAACACCAGCTTTTGGTACAATTTCATATAAGGTAACTGTAGGACCGATTGTTGCTGAAATTTCATCGATTCCGATTCCGTAATTTCCTAAGGTTTCGACAATTCTATTTTTGTTCGTTTCTAATTCTTTTTGATCAATTAACGTATTTCCGTTGTCATATTTTTTTAACAATGAAATAGGAGGAAATTGATAATTTGGTAAATCTAAACGTTGATTGTATTCACCTTGCTCTTGTACCAATCGAGCAGAAGTCGCTTCAAATTCTTCTTCTTCATCAACATGTTGAACTTTTAATTCTAATCCATTTTCAGAAGAATTTTGAGTTGGTTGAATTTCTGTTTCGAAATTTTCTTCATCATTAATTGATAAAAAATCTACTTGATTATTTTCTTCCTCATCATCTGCCAAATCTTCAACTACTAATTCTGTAATATTAAGTGGAGTTTCTTCGATTGTTTCTTCCTCTTTTGGTTGATTAATTTTAAATTCTTGATGAAATGCTTCGTTTGGATTTACTTTATGAGATTGAATTGCTTCTTTCTCTTGTTGTTCTATCAATTCTAATTCTTGCAATAAACTATCTTCCTGTTGCTTTTCAGCATCTTGATTGAATTTATTTATCTTTTCTTGTTCTTCTTTTTCCTTACGTTTTCTTAATTCAAGCTGTTCTCTCTTGATTTTTTCTTGCTCTTTTTCTATGCGCTCAATTTCTTTTTGTTTCGCACGTTCTTCCATTTTTTCTTGGATAGATTGGTACGTCATTCGGAAATGAATGACACAATAAATCAATAAACTAACGAAAAGCAATAAAATTACACCCCATTTACCAATAAAGCTATTTAGGAAATCATTAATTTCAAATCCCATTACGCCAGAAAGCATGTGTTGAGTAGGTAAAATACAACCAAAAAATATTGGTAACCAAATCATGAAGAAAATGCTTTGATAAAGCGTTGTGAAAGGCTTAATTTTTTTCCAATTTGTAGCAACTTTAACTCCTAAGAGAATAAAGAAGACTGGGACAAAAAATGAAACAATTCCGATTCCTTGCAAAATGAATGTTTCGCCTAATAATGCGCCAAACTTCCCGAAGATATTCTCGGCGGTTTGACTTTTGTCTAATAAATCAGAGATTTGGCTCTGATCCATAAAACCATTAAAAAAATAAGAGATAAACGAAGCGAATAGTAATAAACCGATTACTAAAAACAGTATACCTATAATTGTTTTGACGATTTGTTTTTTAGGAGTTTTTGGTGCTTCCTGCGTGTTTTTTATAGCCATTTTAAGGTTGAGTATAATTGAAGCAAAAATAATAAATCTTTGACAGACGAATCTAACGAAAAGTATTTAATTTTATATAAAATGATAAAGACTAAGATGATTTAATTTTTTTTATGATGAATACAGAAAGCCCTTTGTTTATTTTATCCTTATTATTTGGTCTAATATTTATAATTATGGGAATTGTACAATTAATTTTTCCTGCAAAAAATATTAATCCATTATATGGTTATAGTTCAAAGTTATCAATGAAAAATATTAAGAATTACCGGTAGTGCATTTGTATT
>NZ_DLOC01000102.1:0-23195 GCF_002478465.1 Empedobacter sp. UBA7494 | reverse complement strand
TGGATATTCCGATAGGATATCTAAATTCTATAAAAATATCTAAATAGGAGATTGTTTTAATCCTTACTTAACATAATAAAGATTATTAACATTAATATTTCATAGAAATAATAATGTTATAATATATATTATGTTAAATTGAATAAACTTATACCACTAACTTATATTTAATATTGCGTTTAAACATTTTTCATTAAATTTATAATTAACAAATTGAACCAATCCTATGTTGATGGTTCAAACTTAACGTTTACGAAACAAAAATAAAATCTATAAAAAAAACCTCCAAATTATTGGAGGTTTTAATATACTATAAATTATTGTATTATTACATTTTTGGCATTCCTGGGAATCCACCTGCAGGCATATTTTTAGACATTGTTTCCATCATCTTTTTACCATTTGAAGAATTCATAAATTTCATCATTTTACCCATTTCAGAGAATTGTTTCAATAATTGATTCACTTCTTGTAAAGATGTTCCTGAACCAGCTGCAATTCTTTTCTTACGAGAATTATCGATAATATTTGGATGTTGACGCTCTTTTTTTGTCATTGAGTGAATAATCGCTTCAACACCTTTAAAAGCATTGTCATCAATATCTACATCTTTTAATGCTTTTCCAGCACCAGGAATCATTCCAACCAAATCTTTCATATTACCCATACGTTTGATTTGCTGAATTTGTTTTAAGAAATCATCAAAATCGAAGCTATTTTTTGCAATTTTCTTTTGCAAACGTTTTGCTTCTTCTTCGTCAAATTGCTCTTGAGCACGCTCTACTAAAGAAACAACGTCACCCATTCCCAAAATACGATCCGCCATACGTTCTGGATAGAAAACATCTAAAGCTTCCATTTTCTCACCAGTAGAAATAAATTTGATTGGCTTATCAACAACAGTTCTAATCGTTAAAGCAGCTCCACCACGTGTATCACCGTCTAATTTTGTTAAAACAACTCCATTATAATTTAACACTTCATTGAAGGCTTTTGCAGTATTCACCGCATCTTGACCTGTCATAGAGTCTACAACAAATAAAGTTTCGGTTGGATTAACTGTTTGGTGAACGCGACGAATTTCATCCATCATTTGCTCATCAATCGCTAAACGACCAGCTGTATCGACAATAATTACATTATTTCCGTTTTGTTTTGCTTGTGCAATTGCTGATTGAGCAATTTCTACAGGATTTTTGTTTTCTAAATCAGCATAAACATCAACACCAATTTGTTCTCCTAAAACTTGTAACTGATTGATGGCTGCAGGACGATAAACATCACCAGCAACTAATAATACTTTTTTGTTTTTCTTAGTTTTTAGTAAATTAGCTAATTTACCAGAAAAAGTTGTTTTACCAGAACCTTGTAAACCAGCAATCAATATAATTGTCGGATTATCGTCTACTTTCAGTTCAGTAACCTCACCTCCCATTAATTTTGCTAATTCATCATGAACAATTTTTACCATTAATTGTCCAGGATTAAGTGATGTAATTACGTTTTCACCTAAAGCTTTTTCTTTAACTGTATTTGTAAAATCTTTTGCAACTTTATAACTAACATCGGCATCAACAAGCGCTCTACGCACCTCTTTTACGGTTTCTGCAACGTTAATTTCTGTAATTTGTCCTTTTCCTTTTAAGGTATGTAATGCTTTATCTAATTTATCCTGAAGATTTTGAAACATTTTGAGTCAATTTTAGGACACAAATATAAAAAAATTATACCGAATAATATAAAATCACACAACAAGGGTTTTAATTAGGTTATAATGATTAACTTGCGTGCTCAAATTTTGGTTGAATGAAAAAAGGTTTAATACTATTTTTATTCTTTGTTACTGGAATAGTTTTCATTCAAACAAAGAATAATCAAACTTATTATTTTTTTTTCCATCGCTTATGGACAAGATAATGAGGTTTATGTAACAGATGTTTATGAAGCAAGCATCGACAACAAAGATATCTATGGTAAACTGGCAGATAGATATACAAAGTTTCAGAATTATTTATTAAAAAATGGAACGATTAGTTCTTTAAAAGAAATTCAAACGGGTTACGAAAAGAATTATCAGAAAAAAGAACAAGCAGAAGCTGAACAAAAATATTTTCTATCTACATTAGAAAAACAACAATTTAAAGCGAAAATGATTAATTATTCGCTATAAAACAAAAAAAATCCACTCATTTGAAGTGGATTTTTTATTTCTATTTTCAACTAATTTATTGATCATTCAATAATCTTGCAGCTTCTTTTGCAAAATAAGTTGAAATTAGGTCTGCTCCTGCTCTTTTGAAACAAGTTAAAGACTCTAAAATAACTTTATCATTATCTAACCAACCTTTTTCTACAGCAGCTTTAATCATCGCATATTCACCAGAAACTTGATAAACAGAAACTGGAACTTGTAAATTATCTTTTACTAATTTCACAATATCCAAATAAGCCATACCTGGTTTTACCATCAAAATATCTGCACCTTCTTCTACATCAGCAATTGCTTCTCGCAACGCTTCTTGTGAATTATGGTAATCCATTTGATAGGTTTTTTTGTCTTTCGGAATTTCTTGAGAATCAACCGGCGCAGAATCTAAAGCTGTACGGAAAGGCCCATAAAAAGATGAAGCATATTTCGCAGCATACGTCATGATTCCTACATTATGAAAACCATTTTCTTCCAACGCAGCACGCATCGCTCCTATTCGACCATCCATCATATCAGAAGGCGCAACAAAATCAGCACCAGCTTCTGCATGAGACAATGTCATTTTTACTAGAGCATCAACTGTTTCATCATTAATAACTTCTCCATTTTTGATGATTCCATCGTGACCATAAACTGAATATGGATCTAAGGCAACATCAGGCATTACAATCATTTCAGGAACAGCATCTTTAATCGCTTTGATTGTATTTTGCATCAATCCGTTTGGATTCCAAGCCTCTTTACCTGTGTTATCTTTTAAGTTATCACTAACTTTACAATATATGTTAACCGATTTTATACCTAAATCCCAAATTTCTTTTACTTCTTTTACAGTATTGTCAAGAGATTGGCGGTAAATACCTGGCATTGCAGCGATTTCTTCCTTCACACCTTCTCCTTCAGCCATAAAAATTGGTAAAATAAAATCGTTTGGTGACAAATGATTTTCGCGAATCATACTACGAATTGATTCGTTTTTGCGTAGTCGTCTATGTCTGTTATATAAAAACATTTGATTAAAATTTTAGACAAATTTACTCGATTTCATTTGAATAAGGCTAATGAATAATATCAATTGTATTTATTAATTTTAAAAGAAAATCAATCATTTGAATAATCAATTAAAATATTTGTCATTCATCATATTATTTGGATTAATTTCTTGTGGGATCACAAGAAGAATTTATAAATTCAGTTAAAACAATCAAATTCAAAAAATAGATTTAAACTTGCGCAAACGTAGCTAAACAAATATCTTTGCAGCATGCGAATAGATATTATCACTGTTTTACCCGAATTATTAGTTAGTCCATTTTCTGCCTCGATTATGAAACGTGCACAAGACAAAGGTTTAGCTGAAATTCATGTTCACGATTTGAGAGATTTTGGAAAAGGACGTTATCGTCATGTAGATGATTATCCGTATGGAGGAACTTCTGGAATGGTGATTATGTGTGAGCCTTTGGACAAAATGATTTCGAAATTGAAAGATGAACGTACTTATGATGAAATTATTTATTTGACGCCAGATGGTGAAACGTTGAATCAAACAATTGCGAATGATTTGTCATTGAAAGGAAATCTTATGATGATTTGTGGACATTATAAGGGAATCGATCAACGTATTCGAGATATGTATGTTACAAGAGAAATTTCGATTGGCGATTATGTGCTTTCTGGTGGAGAATTTGGCGCAATTATTTTGGCTGATTCTATTATTCGTTTATTACCTGGTGTAATTGGTGATGAGACTTCTGCCCTTTCAGATTCGTTTCAAGATGATTTGTTAGCGCCACCAATTTATACGCGTCCAGCCGAATATAAAGGTCTTAAAGTTCCTGATGTTTTACTTTCGGGTAACTTTCCTAAAATTGAAGAATGGTTGCATGAAAAAGCAGTTGAACGTACAAAAGAACGTCGCCCAGATTTGTTAGAAAAAAGATCAAAATAAACTAAAAAAAGCTTCCTAATTGGAAGCTTTTTTTCATAAATAATTTATTGTATCTTAATTCAATATATTATTTATGAAATACATCTATATTTTAATACTCATATTGTCTTTTAATGCTTGTAAAAATAATTCCGAAACGGACAATAAATTATTAGAACAAATACAAGGCGTCTGGTCAACTAAAATGGCAGTTTTAGATCCTGTTATTTATAAATTCGATCAGGATTCAATATATAATAATAACGGATATTATGATGGGATCTATGAAACCTATGGAAGTCGAGAGTATAAGAAATTTATACCTACTAAATTTTTAGGTAATTCAATCAAACTCTATGTAAAAGATTCAATAGTTCACTATTATGATTCTATCAATAAACCAAAACCATTTTTTAAAATTTTATCAATAAATAAAGAAGAAATGGTTGTTAAATATAATAGTGATTCTAGTCTTGACACACTTGGAAGAAGAAATAATAATACCAAAACTCCATTGGATTATGATCAAATTATTTATACGACAAGTGGTTGTTACGGGAGTTGTAGTATAATAAATATCGCTATTCAAAAAAATGGAACTATAATTAGCGGAAATGAAGCTTTTAATGGAAAAAAAGGCGTTTTTGAAGGTAAATTAGATAAAAAATTTCATCAATTTTTAGAGCAGAAAATTAATGACGCAGATTTACTTTCTTTAAAAGATAATTATGAAGAACAAATTACAGATCAATCAGAAGACTTATTACTTGTTATAAAGGAGAATAAAATTATAAAATCGATACGTGTTTATGCTTATCCTATAAATTTTTCTTATTCGAATTTGGAGTTAGCACTTAGTTATTCGGTTTCGTTAATGAGTAATAAAAAGAAATACCATGAATCTGAATACTTCCCGCTACTAAGTTTAATCAATATTAATGGAAAACAATTAAGCAAAGCACAAACTTTCTTATTTTGGACAGAATTAATGAAGCATCCTTCAAATAAAATATCAATAAAAAATCAACAAACTTATAAAATAGAATTTTATTACTATTATTTTGGTGAAGAATTAGGAGAAATTAATCCTTGTAAATTACTTAGTATAAAAGGAAATGGTCAATAATTTGAATTAACTTTTGAAAATAATCAAAAACATTATTACGATTTAGGATATAATTTTATACAACGATATATAGACTAAAAAAAGCTTCCCAATTGGAAGCTTTTTTTAGTTTATTTTATTTAATTCGATGAATATATTCAATTACTTTATCGTTAAAAATTTGTGGTTGATCGACATTCACGACATGTCCACAATCTTCGATAACAATCAATTCTGAATGTTTGGTATGTGCTTTTGTTAATTCCTGAATCGAAGGCAAAAACATATGATCTTCTGCTCCCATCACATATAAAGTCGGAATATTCAATTCAACTTTTCGAAACCATTTTAGCAATGGATTAACATCCGCAGTAAGTTTGAACCATTTCAAAAATTCTTTTTGATACAATTTCTTCGCCTCATTGATAAATAATAGCCTTGACTCTTTGTGCGTATTCTTTGGCATGATAGCGAAAGCAAAAATTCGATACAAGATTAAATAAGGCAACATATGTTTGAATGTATTTCCAACGTTAATCAAAAATTGACATTGAAAATTAATTTTCATAATTGCGCCTCCCATCACCATTGATTTGAATCGCTCCGAATAATCTTCTGCCAATTGTCGAATCACAATCGTTCCCAAAGACATCCCAACAAAATGTGTTTTATCGATATTTAAATGATCTAAAACATCAATCACATCTTTTGAAACTGATTTGAAAGTATAACGTTTTTCGAAAAGCGCTTTCAAGTTTTTCTTAGAACGTCCATGTCCTCTCAAGTCCATTAACAAAACATTGAAATGTTTGCGAAATTCACGTAATTGCTTGAACCAAATCGTAGAACTTCCTCCTGCTCCATGAACAAAAGTCACCCATTCTGTACTCGTTGGATGATTATATGTAGTGTATGCTAACAATTTTCTAAATAACTTTTCGCAAAATTAAACTAAAAACTATGCCAAGCATAATAATTTCTACGTTTTAAGAAATTTTTAATCGTCGTCATCGTCGTCATCGTCGTCATCAGCCAAAGAACTTGTCTTTTTCAAGTAGAAAACATCGTTCATCACTTCTGCTTTCACGTAATTTAGATTTTCTTGCTCTTTCATTCGATCTGTAAATAACGTTCCTGTTAAATGATCGTATTCGTGCTGAAAAATAACTGCTGTAAAGCCTTCAACTATTTCATCATGAAAATTTCCATCCAAATCATAATATTCCAATCGAAGAACCAAGCTTCTATATACTTTTCCAAAAATATCAGGAATAGACAAACAACCTTCTCGACCATGACGAACAATGTCCGAATACCAAGTAATTTTTGGATTGATAATAAACTCAAAAGGTTCATCTTCTTTATCAAAACGTTGCACCCAAACCGCGTTGCGATTAATACCAATTTGTGGAGCTGCAATTCCAACACCTTTACTCGCCTCATCTTGCACAGTCGCATACATGCGATTGGCCAATAATTTGATTAACGGATCTTTTGGATCAATATCAATACAAGTTGATTTTAAGATTTTTGTGTCTGCATTCGAAGTCGTTAATAAAACACGAAAAGGATCATAGGATTTCTTTTCTTTTATTAATGTCGTTTCTGCCTTTGTTAATGGCGTATAAAAAATGTTTTTCATATTTTTTGATTGAGCAAATAATGCAGAACTACAAATCAATAAGCTATAGGTTAATATTTTTATCATTTTTTAAGAATCAATTTGTCTAAAGAATATTTTCCTGCGCCTGATAAAAATATAACTAAATAATTGATTAAATAGAATAATCCTAATTCTTTTTTACCAAAATCATGATCTGCATGCACGATAAATACCGCAACTAACATCGTAATGATTAGTGGAATCACTGCCAAACGAGTAAATAATCCAACTAAAACTAAAAAAGCACAAAGAATTTCTGCAAAAACCGTTAAACCCAAAGATATTTCTGGTCCAAGTCCAATTGGATCACCAAATTCAAAATTTCCATTGACTAATTTTTGCAATTTTCCGAATCCGTGTGTAAACATAAATCCTCCTACTGCGATACGTAATAATAACAATGATAAATCGATAAATGCTGGTTGATTTCCTAAAAGTTTAAATTTTGTGCTCATTTTTTTATTTTTTTCAAATATAAGTTCTAGTTTTTACGTTCACCTTTAAATAGATCAAGGAATTTACATTTTTGGATTAATTTTGGTTAATCTTTCTATTCAAGAATAAAAAAATACAACGTATGTTTAAAAACATTGCTTTAATTACCATATTATTTTCAGGTTTTGCATTTGCTCAAAAATCTGAATTACAACAAAATGATGTTTTAGGAAATCCAACTTTTATCGAAGAATCGATGCAAAAAGCACGTATTCGCATGAAGTTTATTGAAGGTTATGAAACGGAATATTACACAAAATCAACGTATAATAAAGATGGTAATCCGACAAAACGTGATTATTTTGATGAAGCTGAAAATAAAACTTTTGCTGAAATATTTAATTATAATGAATCGAATAAATTGATTTCGAGTGAAATGAAAAACAATGACGAAAGTTTAGTTTTCAATTTTGATTACGAATATACAACAGAGGGTTACATTGTCACCAAGAGCGAAAATGATGTCAATGTTTCTAAAACGGAATATAAATTAGATCAAAATCAGAATATAACTTACGAAAGAGAAACTAATTTATTGGAAGATTCGGATGTTTTTATCGAAAAAACGTTTGAATATCAAAATGGATTTTTAGTCAAAACATTGGTAAAATATAACCAAGGAACTTATACGTTGAATTATAAGAATGACGCGAAAGGCAATCCAATAGAGGAAACTTATGTGGACAAAAACAATAAACAAGTCAATAAATATGTGCGAAAATTTGATGAAAACAATAATATTATCGAAGAAACGGTGATTGATGAAACAGGAAAAGTAAAGAATATATCAACGATTAAATATCAATACGATAATCACAAAAATTGGGTCAAACGAACGCAATTTGTAAAAGATATTGATCAACCAATTTCAAATACGACAAGGACAATACGTTACTAAAATTCAAGAGCCAAAACTAATTTGGCTCTTTTTTATTTGATTATTTAACTAAATATTTTTAAATTTATTTTAATCAATTATTTAACTTCATCTATTATGATCAATAATGTGCAAGAATTTAATCGACTTTTTCAGTTATACCAAAAAGATAATCGTTTCAATTTGTACATAAATGATTATCCTAAAAACGAATTTTTATTTCAATTTTATTCAGATGAGATTGAAGATTTAAACTTAGAATATGTTGATATTACTTCAAATTCTATCAAAAAAATTCATGATTATCGTGCAAAATTAAGCGATTTTTTTCAACCCGAAGAACTTCCAGCATTAGAGATTAAATCAATTTCAGGTTATTTTAGTCATTTTGATTTTTATTTTATGACCAATGAAAAAACCTTTGTATTTAATTATATTAATCGCGATTTTTTATCTCAACTAATTGATATTCTTCTTTCTGAATTAGATTGTAATTTTATCAGCCGATTAAAGACTGAACTTTTAATCAATTTAGAATACGATTAATTTTTTTGTTAAACTTTTTTCAGCGACATTGTTTGACTTTTAAAAGAATTCTTTTTGCATAAAGCAAAGTAGAATGAATTTTGATCGAATTAATGAAAAGTTGAGCATCTTAGCAGATGCAGCGAAGTATGATGTTTCGTGTTCATCGAGCGGAAGTAAAAGACAAAACCAAAACAAAGGCTTAGGAAATGCATCTATGTCGGGGATTTGCCATTCGTTTACAGAAGATGGTCGATGCGTTTCTTTACTTAAAATTCTATTGACGAATCATTGTATTTATGATTGTGCTTTTTGCGTTTCTCGAAAAAGTAATGATGTAAAACGTGCTGCTTTTACAGTGCAAGAGGTAGTTGATTTAACGATTAATTTTTATCGTCGAAATTATATAGAAGGTTTATTTTTGAGTTCTGGAATTTTCAAAAACGCTGACTTCACAATGGAACGATTGCTTTTGATTGCAAAAAAGTTACGTCTTGAAGAGAATTTTAATGGATATATTCATCTCAAAACGATTCCTAGAGCGAGTGATGAATTATTGAAAGAAGCTGGTTTGTATGCTGATCGAATGTCCATAAATCTCGAAATGCCCACAGAAGAAGGACTTAAATTAGTTGCACCAGAAAAATCACACGAAGATGTAAAAAAACCTTTAGGATTTATTCATGAACAACGAGTTGAGTTTAATGCTGAACGAAAATTAATCAAATCTACTCCAACCTTTGTTCCTGCTGGACAATCTACACAAATGGTGATTGGTGCAACGCCCGAAAATGATATGCAAATTATGTATACAGCAAATCAATATTACAATGATTTCCAGTTGAAACGTGTGTATTATTCAGGTTTTATTCCAATCAATCACAATGATAATATGTTGCCGTCTATCGGAACTCAGCCACCTTTGTTACGAGAGAATAGACTGTATCAAACAGATTGGTTAATGCGTTTTTATCAATTTGATGTTACGGAGATTCTTAATCAACAAAATCCTCATTTGGATACTGATATCGATCCAAAATTGAGCTATGCTTTACGAAATTTACATGTTTATCCGATTGATATTAATACAGCCGATTATCATTTAATTCTAAGAATTCCGGGAATTGGTGTTCAATCTGCGAAGAAAATTGTTACAGCTCGAAAGTTTGGGAAAATCTATTCTTATCAGTTAAAACGTCTTGGAATTGCTTACAATAGAGCAAAATTTTTCATGACGTGTGCAGATGATCAATTTCAACAAAAAGATTTGCTTGGTTCGCAAATTAAAAATAGAATTTTGAGTTTTAGTAAAAGTAAATATCTTAAAAATCAGCCAAATCAATTAAACCTTTTTGATTAATGGAAATTTATGTTTTTGATAATAGTTTTGAAGGTTTTTTAACACTGATTTTTGATTATTATGTTAGAAAACCGAAGCAAATAAAAGTAGTATCTGAAAGAGATTTTTTACCGTCGATGTTTGATGAAGTTTATACTGTGATTACAGATGAAACAAAAGCAAAAAGAGTACTTAAAAAAATAAAAGACAAACTAAATAAAACCAGTTACAAAGCTGTACAGGCTGTTTTCTTGTCAGAAGAACCTGAAGCTTATGAAAAGCTGTTTTATTATTGTTGTTTAATTATAAATGAAACAGTTGCAGTTCAATCAAATTATGGAAATGATTATGTTTTTTATGTTATGAAAATGTATCGATCAGTTCATAGAGAAAAGCATCATCATGAAGCATTTATCCGTTTTGAAAAGATTAATCAAGATTTATTTTTTGCGAAAACTGATCCAAAATATAATGTTTTACCTTTAATTATTAATCATTTCAGAAAAAGATATGCTGACCAGAATTGGATTATTTACGACACGATTCGAAAATATGGAATTTATTATGAAAAATCTTTTGGAAATATTCAACAAATACAATTAAATTTTACACCAAAATCTTCAACTACTCCAACTGAATACATTGATGTAAATGAGAATTTGTACCAAGAATTATGGAAATCTTATTTTAATTCGACAACAATCGAAGCAAGAAAAAATTCGAAGTTACAAATCCAAATGATGCCTAAACGCTTTTGGAAACACTTAACAGAATATAACTAAAAAAGGCTACAAAATTTGTAGCCTTTTGTGTACTTTTTATTTTTTTGGTAAGAAAACTTCTGCCATCATACAACGAGCACTTCCTCCTCCTAATTTTTCAATCAAATCTATCTTAACAGGTAAGATTGGATTATAAGCCTCAATTTTAGAAATTTGTTCTTGATTAAGCGAATTATAAGCCGTTTGCGACATCACCAAATATGATTGTCCTAAACCGCCAACTTGCAACATATTCCCAGCAAATTGATGCATTTGTGCTTCTGTAATTGCAATAATTTCTTTTCCAGCTTCTAACAAATACTCACAAACCGCTTTCTTTTCCTTTTTATCATCTATAGAATCCAAACAAATAATCGCATATTTATCTGCAATACACATCATTACATTGGTATGATAAATAGGTTTACGTTCTCCATTTACAGTTTGATTCGCATGAAAAATAACTGGTGTATATTCTAATTCCTCACAAAATTCAATCAATAAATCTTCATCAGTTCGTTGAGAAATACATGCATAAGCCAATTCATGTTCGCGATCAAGAATAATACTTCCTGTTCCTTCCAGGAAAATTTCGTCTTCTTCTGCCGATGTAAAATCAATCACATCATCAATATGAAAACCTTTTTCTTCCAACAAACTCAAGACATCTTCTTCACGACGCTCTTGTCTCCTATTTTTCGCAAACATCGGATACAATACTACATTTCCGTTATCGTGAAATGAAATCCAATTGTTTGGGAAAATTGAATCTGGTGTATGTGGCGATGCAGTATCTTTAATCGTGATAACATTTACACCTTTCGAACGCAAAGCAGAAACCATTTCTTGAAATTCTTCTAAAGCTTGTTTCTGAATATCTTCTTGAGAATCTGTTGTTTCTGTTTGGAAATAATTGTTAACAGCAGTTTCTGGATTGTAATAAAAAGCTGTTGGCTCAACCATCAAAATAGTTGATGTATATTGTTTTTGTTTCATGTTATTTTCTGATTAATGGCATTGTAGAACATCTCAATAAACCTCCCATTTTAGAGACTTCGCGGTAATTAATTCGCTCCACTTTTATGTTCCATACATTTTCTAAATGATCATTTAAACGTGTGAAATTTTTCTCAGAAACAACAACTTCAGGAGAAATTGAAAACACATTAGGATTCATCCAATACATTTCTTCTTTTGTCACTTCGAATAAATTTTCTTTCCCAAAAATATCGACAATTTGCTGATATTCGTGTTCAAATAAAAAGCCGTCTTTGTAAATAATTGCTTTGTCTTTCCCAACAGGATTGAATGTACAATCTAAATGTAAGATTCCTTCGTAAGGATTTTCATCATTCTTTTTCAATTCAAAATCCAAGACTTTTTTATTGGGAAATTTGGCTTTGATATACTCTACAAATTCAACATTTGTACGTCCTGTTTTATAATTTTTGAAATCTGCTTGTTTGTACGTTCCAACAAAAATATAGTCGTTATACAAAATCACATCGCCACCTTCTACATAAACTTCTTCTGGTAACGTATTGATTTTATTTCCTTTGAATTGACGTTTTATTTCGCGATAGGCTTGTAATTCTTCTAAACGATCTGGAATAATATTAGAGATAAAGAATTCATCATCAATTACAAAACCGACATCACGAGAAAAAACCTGATTACAATCTTCGATCAATGTTGGACGTAAAACTTCAACATTATATTTCTTCAAAACTTGTTCAAATTCTGACATTTCCGCAATCAAATCTTCTTCTTTTGGATAATCGTTATTCTTTACGGTTTCATAAGATTTGGCATCGAACGTCTGATCAAGTGTAGGATTAGCTCCGTTAGATTCTGCTCGACCCAAGACTACAGTTTGCAGTTGAGCCGTTTCATTCTGTACATGTAATCGCATAATTTATTATGGTTTTTAATTTTGTGTTCCAAAAAAAATCCCGCAATTGCGAGATTTAATTTTGTATAAATATACATTTTATTTTTGAATTCCTAAAGCTTTCAAGCCATTTACTGTTGCAATATTTGAAAGTTGTTCCACATCATAAAAGTGGCAAGACTCCAGCATTACACGCATTTCCGTTAACAAATGACCATCAGAAAAAGGTTTATAAATATCATTAATATTATCTGTTCCGAAGGCAACATTAATTCCTCTTGGAATCATTTCATCAACTGGCGTTACCGAATTGTGCGAAGGTGCCAAACGCTCTGTACGATTGTGATCAATCCATGCAGTTGGACAAGAAACGATGTGCATATCTGCTTTTTTGATTAAATCATATAATTCGTAACGATATTTTCTTGGATGAGCCGCTACAGAAATTGAGTGAACCGCAGAAACTTTTCCTTGCATACCGTGTTCAATCGTTTTAAAAGCTAATTGCTCAGTTTCTTTTTCTTCATCTGTATTAAATTGATCAACATGTACGTGAACCAATTTATTTTTTGCTTTTGCAGTCGATAATAAAACATCTAAATGCTCGTCTTCTCTACCGAAATCTTTTGCAGGTAAACCACCGATAATATCCACAAAATCAGAAGACATATCAAACCATTCACGCGCTTTCGGATCAATAACTCCTTTCAACACTTGGTTTGCAAAACGCATTTCGATGTCTTTTCCGTAATTATCTTTTAAGCGTTGAGCCGCTTGTATACTACGATCTTCAATTACTTCGTCTGCATCAATAAAAGAACCAATTGCTTGACAACCTTGCTCTAACATGAAATTAATCGCTTTTTCCATACGGAAATAAATATCATCAACAGATGAATTGCGTTTCATATCATCAACTAAATGCCATTTTTCTTTTAGGTAAGAATTAGATAATGCGAAAGTGTCCGAAGTCAATGAATAAGCTCTGTCTAAATGTGAATGCGTATTAACCCAACCTCCTTTTTCGTTGATTTTTTCAAGTACTTCTTCAATTGGATTATAGTTTTGTCTGTTCATCGTGAGTTTGTTTGTTTTCGGGATGTAAAATTAACAAGATTATTCAAGAGAAATGAAGCGATATTATCAAAAAGATTTCTGTAACTTTGTGCCTTTGTTAGTAACATCAGCGAATAAAAAAGTCCAACGATATGTTGGACTTTTTCTATTTATGATTCTTTTTCTTTTTTCGAAACAACTTCAATTTTTCCATTTGGATATTTTTTGTCTGTTTTGATTACAGTAATATATTTAATATCATCCGGATTCATTTTAATAAAAACATTTTTATCAACTCTTTCTCCGTCTACAAAGTAAGCTGGCTCAATTGTAGTTTTAATATACTTTGCTCGTGGTTGTAGATTATATAATTTATTAATTTCAGTTGAACTTTCTTGTGCAAAACTCAACATTGGAAGAAATACAAAAGCTAATAATAGTTTTTTCATTGTATTGATTTTTATAAAGTTAAACAAATATTTTATAAAAACTAATTTTTATATGTTCGTTTTACAGACTGAATTCCTTCAATATTCTTCAATTCCATCATAATTTTTTCTAATTCGGCTTTATTTTTAACAGAAACTGTAATTTTTCCATCAAAAATACCTGCATCCTCAGATAAATTAATACTATGGATGTTCAAAGAATTATTTTTTGAAATAACTAACGTAATATCACTTACCATTCCTGAACGATCCAATCCTTGTAACTCAATTAACGCTTTGAACTCTTGTTGAGAAGAATCAATCCACTTCGCTTTTATAATTCTGTACGCATAATTTGCTTGCAAAGAAACCGAGTTTGGACAATCTACTTTATGTACTTTTATTCCTTTCGAAACTGTGATAAAACCATATACTTTGTCACCCGGAATTGGATTACAACAACTCGCTAATTCGTAATCTAAACGCTCTTCATCATTCCCAAAAACAAGACTATCTAATTTCGTTTTCTCAACAGGAATATCATCTTTTTTGCTTGTATTGAATGTTGATTTTCTGAAACGGTTAATCAATCCAGTAAAGCCTGTATTACGTTCTGCAAATTTTCGTAAATCATTGTTGTCAATAATTCCCATTGCAACATTATAAAATACATCTTGACTCGAACTTAACTTAAAGTATTGCTGTAACTGATTAATCGTATTTTCACTAAAATCAACCTTTAAATGTCTTAATTTACGTTGAATAATTTCTTTTCCATCTTCTGCAACTTTACGTTTATCTGAGTTTAAAGAAGCTTTAATTTTACTTCTCGCTTTACTCGTTACAACATATTCTAACCACTCTAATTTTGGTTTTTGTTGCGTCGAAGTAATGATTTCTACTTGATCTCCACTTTGTAATTGATGCGACAATGGATACAATTTTCCGTTCACTTTTGCACCCAAACAATGGTCACCAACATTGGTGTGAATAGAGTAAGCAAAATCCAATGAACTCGCTCCTTTTGGCAACGAATGCAAGTCTCCTTTTGGCGTAAAAACATAAATCTCTTTGGAGTACAAATTGAACTTGAAATTATCCATAAACTCAATCGCATCCTTTGTATCTTCTTGCTCCAACATTTCACGAACTTGATGAATCCATTCATCAACTTTCGTTTCGTCGTCCGAAACATTTTCTTTGTATTTATAATGCGCAGCGATACCCATTTCAGCAACTTCATCCATTCTTTCGGAACGAATTTGTACTTCCACCCAACGCGCTTGTGGTCCCATAACCGTTACGTGAAGCGATTCATAACCAGTTGTTTTGGGTTGAGAAATCCAGTCACGCATACGTTTTGGATTTGGAATAAATAAATCCGTTACCAACGAATAAATTTTCCAAGCTAAGAATTTTTCATTCTTTTTATCTGAACGATAAATTACACGAATCGCAAACAAATCAAAAACTTCCTCGAAAGGAATTCCTTGATTAATCGTTTTTCGATAAATTGAATTGATTGATTTTGAACGACCTTTTATCTCAAATTCTAAACCTTCGGCTTCAAGTTTTTCTGAAATAGTTTTACAGAAATCATCAATGTATTTTTTTCTTTCAGCTTCAGTTTCTGTTAATTTATGTTCAATATTAAAATATGCATCCGGTTTAGTATATTTCAAACTCAAATCTTCTAGTTCAGATTTGATGTTATACAATCCCATTCTGTGAGCCAAAGGCGCATATATAAAAATAGTTTCGGATGCTATTTTTAACTGTTTATCCTCTCGCATACTTTCTAACGTACGCATATTGTGTAAACGATCAGCAATTTTGATCAAAATCACACGCACATCTTCAGATAAAGTCAGTAATAATTTTTTATAATTTTCAGATTGTATCGAAACATCTTGTTTATTTAAGACGGCAATTTTTGTTAATCCATCTATAATTTTTGCAATCTTTTTTCCAAAAAGTTTCTCAATATCTTCTAACGTATATTCAGTATCTTCTACTACATCATGCATTAAAGCCGCAGAAATTGATGTAGCACCAAGCCCAATTTCGTCAGCAACAATTTTAGCAACAGCAATCGGATGATAGATATATGGCTCTCCTGTTTTTCTACGC
The DNA here is from genome assembly GCF_002478465.1 of Empedobacter sp. UBA7494. NCBI lineage: Bacteria > Pseudomonadati > Bacteroidota > Flavobacteriia > Flavobacteriales > Weeksellaceae > Empedobacter > Empedobacter sp. UBA7494. The sequence continues at coordinate 6,786 of NZ_DLOC01000102.1, read as the reverse complement.
TGATCTTTATGCGCATCAACAGCCAAATCAAAAGCTTTACGAATCAGCTTTTTATCTTCATCTGATAAAGTGACATATGTATTTTGAAGCATCTCTTTATAACGTCTCGTTATCTCAATGTTCTCTCTCTCTAATTGTTCGTCTGTAATAACATGAGGCGTATCCATCTTTCTAATGTTTTTGTTGATTTAGAAAAAAGCTTTAATTCTCTGTATTTATCTGCTTTTTTCGAAGGATTAAATATACAATATTTTATTTTTTATAGACTACAATATTCAACTGATTTTATCACGTTTTTTTAAGTCTGTATTTTTAATCAATCTAATTTATAACGTACGTTTTACACTATTAATTTAATAATAAAAGTGTATTAATACAATCTGATTTTATCAATTTACAATTAAATGCTACTTTTTATTGTATAGTTGATAAATAATTAACTATCCTAAAACAAACATTTTAAACTTTATTATTAATTCTAAACATTTTTCTAACTTAACAAAACAAATAAAACACAACACACACATAAATGGATTACAAAACTTTATACTCAAAAAGTATTGAAGAACCTGAACTTTTTTGGAAAGAAGAAGCGCAGAAATTAGCATGGTCAACTTACCCTGAACAAATCTTAAAACAAAATGAAAACGGATATTATTCGTGGTTTGTTGACGGAAAAATAAACATGAGCCGTTTGGCTTTGGAGAAAAATATAAAAGCTGGACGCGGAGAACAATTTGCTTTAATTTACGATTCTCCTGTTACAGAAATTATTCAAAAAATTACATACAATCAGCTTTTAGAAAAAGTAAGTCGTTTTGCTGGAGGTCTTATATCATTAGGATTATCAAAAGGTGATACGGCAATTATTTATATGCCAATGATTCCAGAAGCAATTGTTGCGATGCTTGCTTGTGCGAGAATCGGTGTAATACATTCTGTTGTTTTTGGAGGTTTTGCAGCGCCAGAATTAGCTATTCGTATTGATGATGCTCAACCTGATGTTATTATTTCTGCGTCTTATGGAGTAGAAATTAATCGTCAAATCAACTATAAACCATTGATTGATGAAGCAATTGAATTAACACTTTACAAACCAAAAAACATTGTCATTTTTGAGCGTCCAAATCACACCGATGATTTATCAGCAGACAACGTTCACACCTATGATGAAATGTATCAACATCAACCTATAGAACCTATCGAAGTTCCAAGTACACATCCATTATATATTTTGTATACTTCTGGAACAACTTCAACGCCAAAAGGTGTCGTACGCGATACAGGAGGTTATGCAACAGCTCTAAACTCGACGATGAACTATTTTTACGATCTAGAACCAGGTGATACAATTCTTACAGCAAGTGATATTGGTTGGGTTGTTGGGCATTCTTATATTGTTTATGCGCCGTTAATTTATGGTGTTACAACAGTTATTTACGAAGGAAAACCAATCAAAACTCCTGACGCTGGTGCTTTTTGGAGAATGGTTGAAGAACATAAAATCAAAAACATATTCACAGCTCCAACAGCAATTAGAGCAATTCGAAAAGAAGATCCAGAAGGAAAATTATTCCAAAAATACGATACGTCAAGTCTGAAACGTTTATTCTTAGCAGGAGAACGCTGTGATACATCTACTTATTATTGGTTAAAAGAAATTTCAAAATTACCAGTTATTGATCATTGGTGGCAGACAGAAAGCGGTTGGCCAATGTTAGGAATTTGTGCTGGAGTCGAAAATATAATGCCAGAACCTGGTGCAGCTGGATTGCCTGTTTTTGGATATAATATTAAAATTGTTGACGATGAAGGTCAAGAAAATGATATACGAGAGGAAGGTTCTATCGTGATTCAGCTTCCACTTCCTCCTGGTTGTATGACAAGTTTATGGCGAAATGAACACCGATTTATAAAAGGTTATTTTCAACAATTTCCGAATCATTATTTAACTGGTGACGGAGGTTTTAGAGATGAAAATGGTTTTGTATTTATTACAGGTCGAACTGATGAAATTATTAATGTCGCTGGTCATAGGTTAAGTACTGCAACAATGGAAGAATTGGTTTCTTCTCATCCTGATATTACAGAATGTGCGGTTGTGGGAATTAAAGATGAATTGAAAGGTCAAATTCCAATAGGTTTGATTGTTACAAAAGAAAACGCATCAAAATCGGAAGAAGAAATCGAAAAAGATTTGATTACTTTATTACGCAAAGAAATTGGCGGAATTGCCTGTTTCAAAACATCTATAATAGTTAACAGACTACCAAAAACACGAAGCGGAAAAATATTACGCAAAACTTTATCTCAAATTGCAGACGGAACACCATTCACAATTCCATCTACAATTGATGATGCTACAGTTTTAGATGAATTAATTCACGAATTTTCAAGAAGAAACGTAGGTCTAGCCTTTGCGATTTCGTCAATATAATCCATTTTATTCATTCACTATCTCAAAAGCAGTAATTCCTACTATTACTGTTTTTTTTATTCATTTTTACATAAATTTGAATTAGAAATATCATTCAATGCCAAATCAATCAAAATCATTAGAAGATGTGCACGAAAGTGTTCAAATCAAAAAAGGAAAGTTTAGAAAAATCCTAAGTTTTTTTGGACCTGCCTACTTAATAAGCGTTGGTTACATGGATCCGGGAAACTGGGCAACCGATTTAGCAGGCGGTAGCCAATTTGGTTATACTTTGATTTGGGTTTTATTGATGAGTAACATAATGGCTTTGTTATTACAAAGTTTATGTACACGTTTGGGAATTGTTCGACGAAAAGATTTGGCGCAATGTAACCGAGAAACTTATCCGAAAGGAATGAATCTCATCTTGTATATTTTAGCCGAAATAGCTATTGCAGCTTGTGATTTAGCTGAGATTTTGGGAATGGCAATTGGTCTAAATTTACTTTTTGGAATAGATTTGATCTATGGTGTTTTAATCAGTTTCTTAGACACTTTTCTCCTACTTTATCTTCAAAAATTAGGCATGCGAAAAATGGAACTTTTCATTGTTGGTTTAATCACGATGATTGGTTTATGTTTTTTAACCGAAATGTTTTTAGCAAAACCAGATTTTGGAGAAGTTGCAAAAGGATTTATTCCATCTATTCCAAATAGCGCTGCATTGTATATCAGCATTGGTATTATCGGCGCAACTGTAATGCCGCATAATCTTTATTTACATTCTGCACTCGTCCAAACACGACAAATAAAACGCGATGATTTTTCAATCAAAAAAGCACTCAAATATAACTTTTGGGATAGCGCAATTGCTCTGAATTTAGCCTTCTTTGTCAATGCTGCAATCTTAATTTTAGCTTCGTCTGTATTTCATAAAAATGGTTATCACGATGTTGCAGAACTGAGCGATGCTTATAGATTATTGGGGACAACTTTAGGAACAGATTTGGCTCCAAAATTATTCGCAGTTGCTTTAATTTTAGCAGGACAAAGCTCTACAGTTACAGGAACTTTAGCTGGACAAATTGTGATGGAAGGATATTTACATTTGCGTATTAATCCTGTTTTGAGAAGAATTTTAACTCGATTATTAGCCGTTGTTCCAGCTGTTGTGGTTATTCTTATTTTTGGCGAAAAAGAAGTTGGATCTTTATTGATTTTCAGTCAAGTTATTCTAAGTATGCAATTGGCTTTTGCCGTAATTCCATTGATTCATTTTGTGAGTGATAAAGCGAAAATGGGGAATTTTGCAATAAATACAACAACCAAATTTCTTGCATGGACAATCGCTTTTATTATTTCTTTTCTGAATGCGCAATTGGTGTATGAAGAGGTGAATAAATGGATGGCAAATAGTGAATCTTACACTTTAAATATTTTTCTTGTAGCATTAGAAATAGGACTTTTAGTTTTATTATTGCTGACATTTTTTATTCCAATTATGTTGAAGAAAAATGAAGAAAATCAAAAAGAAATTCATAAACCGTTTGATAAGTTTACATTAGAAGAAATCTCGAATCAACATTTCAAAAAGATTGTGGTTGCGTTAGATTTTTCGAAAACGGATCGAAAAGTGATTAATTATGCGACGCAATTAGCTACTACTGAATCTGCCATTATTTTGGTTCATATTGTTGAAAGTGCTTCTGCGAAATATACGGGAGAACGTACGAATGATGAGGAATCTTTATCAGATTTGAAACGTTTGGAACAATATGCAGAAATCATTCATCCTTTGTTTAATGAAACTAAGATCGAATTAGGTTACAATAATCGAATCAATTCGATTGCTGAAATTTGTAAACGAAATCAAGCAGATTTGTTGATTGTTGGTTCGCACGGACACCGAGGTTTTATGGATTTTATTTTTGGAGAAACGATTAATAAGTTAAGACACCGCGTTAATATTCCTGTTTTTATTGCAAAATAATAAAAGCCATTCAGAATTTTTCTGAATGGCTTTTTGATTAGATTAAAATATAAAAATTATTTGATCGATAATAATTCAATCATTTCTTTATTTTCTTGTAAAATAGCATGATCTAAAGCAGTTTTACCATTATTATCTTTAATGTTTAAATCTGCACCAGCCTCGATTAGTTTTTTGGCAATTTCATTTTGACCAAATGTTACAGCAAAAATCAAAGCAGAAGCTCCATTAAAATTCACTTGATTAACATCAGCCTTATTCACAATTAGTAAATTTACCATTTCAGGAAATCCTCTAAAGGCGGATCCCATCAACGCATTGTTTCCAGATAAATCTTGCGCATTAGGATTTGCTTCTTTTGATAATAATACTTTCGCAGCGTCTGAACTGTTATTATAAATCGCTAAAATTAAAGGTGTAAATCCACGTTGATTTGCTTCATTTACATGTTTTCCATTCGAAATTAGTTCTTCTATTTGCTTCACATTATTTTCTCTCGCCGCACTAAACAAATCTTGTGCATAAATTGAAGAAAAACTGAATAGAAATAAGGCTAAAAATATATGCTTTTTCATGATAATATTGATTTTATTAAAGTCCTGGAGCCAAACTCAATCGACTCCAATCCAATAAATTATTTTGGTAAATATTGCTTTACATCGTTCATAGAAGTATTTGTAACCTTCATCAAACGTGTTCCATATTCTGTATTTGCTTGGTAAAAATGTGCAATCATTTTATGAACAATTACTTTATTTTTAACCGAATTTAAAGCTCCAGATAAATTTTTGATTAAATTATCTTGATCTTTTTTAGAGAATGATTTGTACAAATCTCCAGCTTGTACAAAGTTATTTTCTTTATCAATGACATGCTGAGTTGTAATAGCTCCTGCAGGAAAAACAGATTTTGAATATTTGAATTTTGCATTATCTACAATTTCAGGAAGATTAGTTGAAGGTTGATAATTTACATCACCTTTTTGCTCATGGATCGACATATAACCGTCTTGATTATATGTTTTTACACTATTTTTTGGTGCATTAACAGGAATTTGTTGGAAATTACCCGTTAAACGATGACGTTGTGTATCAGAATAGGAAAACAAACGACCTTGTAACAATTTATCTTCAGAAGCTTCAATTCCTGGAACCAACGTTGCTGGAGCAAATGCTGCTTGCTCAACTTGTTGAAAATAATTCGTTGGATTCTCATTCAATGTCATTGTTCCAATTTTACCTAATTTTGCAACAGATTCTGGCCAAATTTTCGTTACATCAACAGGATTGAAATCTAATTTATCAAAATCTTCTCGTTTCAATAATTGAGCATATAAATCCCATTTCGGAAAGTTTCCTTTGTCGATTTCATTACGTAAATTTAATGTTGCATGTTCTATTGCAGTCGATTGAATTTTATTCGCCTCTTCTTGTGTTAAATTTTTCGTTTCTTGTTCAGGAATCCATTTATATTTCACATAAGTTACTTCACCTTTTGCATTTACCCATTTGTAAGCATGTACACTATTTCCTTCCATTTGGCGAAAATTTGCAGGAATTCCGTAATCTGAAAACAACCACGTTAACATATGCGTAGACTCTGGTAAATTAGAGAAAAAATCAAATACACGATTTGGATCAGATGCACCATTTGTTACAAGAGATGGTCTGAAAGCATGCACCATATCTGGGAATTTGATCGCATCTCGAATAAAGAAAACAGGTAAATTGTTTCCAACTAAATCGTAATTTCCTTGTTCTGTGTAAAATTTAACAGCAAATCCACGTGGATCACGATAAGTTTCTGGCGAACCTTGTTGATGCGTTACAGTTGAAAAACGTACAAATAATGGTGTTTTTTTACCAGCTGTTGACAAGAAATCAGCCATTGTCACATCAGAAAAATCTTTATCAGCTACAAATTCTCCGAAAGCTCCAGCTCCACGCGCATGAACAACACGTTCTGGAATACGTTCGCGATCAAATGCTGCTAATTTTTCAATTAAATGAATGTCCTCCAACAAAACTTGTCCGTTATTTCCGATTGTTTTAGAATTTTGATTATCACCAACTAGAGCACCTGTGTTTGTTGTTAATTGTTCGGCAAATCCAATCGTACAAAGGAATGCTAAACTTAATACTAAAATTCTTTTGATCATAATTATAGTTTTATTCTTTATTTATCATTTTAAGACAGAGCAAAACTAAATCGACTATAATTATAAATTAAATCTATAAAAATCTATTAAATAGAATTATTTTTTATAATAATTATAACCCAATCCTTAACAAGGAAGAAAAAGCTGATATATTATTTCGCAATAAATGAATATATAAAAATGATTAAGAATTTTAGAAATAAAAAAAGAAGCTGTCTCAAA
>NZ_DLOC01000001.1:0-37067 GCF_002478465.1 Empedobacter sp. UBA7494 | reverse complement strand
TCTAAAGGTGAAGTTTTAAAACCTGAAACGATTAACTATAGAACGCACAAACCAGAGCGTGACGGGTTATTCTGTGAGCGTATCTTTGGACCTGTAAAAGATTACGAATGTGCCTGCGGAAAATATAAAAGAATCCGTTATAAAGGTATCGTTTGTGACCGTTGTGGGGTTGAAGTTACTGAAAAGAAAGTTCGTCGTGAGCGTATTGGACACATCAATCTTGTTGTGCCAATTGCACATATTTGGTACTTCCGTTCATTACCAAACAAAATTGGTTACATCTTAGGATTACCATCTAAGAAATTAGACATGGTAATTTATTACGAAAGATATGTAGTGATTCAACCAGGTATCGCAAAAGGACCAGAAGGTGAAGAATTAAATAGATTAGATTTCTTATCAGAAGAAGAGTATTTAGATATCTTAGAAACTCTTCCAATCGAGAATCAATATCTAGAAGATACAGATCCTAATAAATTCGTTGCGAAAATGGGTGCTGAAGCATTAGAAGACCTATTATCTCGTATCAATTTAGATGAGTTATCTTACGAATTAAGACACAAAGCACATAACGAAACTTCTAAACAACGTCGTACAGAAGCGTTAAAACGTTTACAAGTTGTTGAGTCGTTACGTGAGTCAAATATGCACCATGTAAACCGTCCAGAATGGATGGTAATGCGCGTTATTCCGGTTATTCCACCAGAATTACGTCCATTAGTTCCATTAGATGGTGGTCGTTTTGCAACATCAGATTTAAATGATTTATATCGTCGTGTAATTATCCGTAATAATCGTTTGAAACGATTAATGGAAATCAAAGCGCCCGAGGTAATCTTACGTAATGAAAAACGTATGTTACAAGAAGCGGTTGATTCATTATTCGATAACACACGTAAAGCATCTGCTGTAAAAGCTGATGGTAACCGTCCATTAAAATCATTATCTGATTCATTAAAAGGTAAACAAGGTCGTTTCCGTCAAAACTTATTAGGGAAACGTGTGGATTATTCTGCTCGTTCTGTAATTGTTGTTGGACCAACACTTAAATTACACGAATGTGGTTTACCAAAAGATATGGCAGCTGAATTATACAAACCATTTGTAGTTCGTAAATTAATCGAGCGTGGAATTGTAAAAACAGTTAAATCGGCTAAGAAAATTATCGATAGAAAAGAGCCTGTTGTTTGGGATATTTTAGAAAATGTAATCAAAGGTCATCCAGTTTTATTAAACCGTGCCCCTACGTTACACCGTTTAGGTATCCAAGCGTTCCAACCGAAATTAATCGAAGGTAAAGCAATTCGTTTACACCCATTAGTGTGTACTGCCTTCAATGCCGATTTCGATGGTGACCAGATGGCCGTTCACTTACCATTAGGACCAGAAGCTGTTTTAGAAGCACAATTATTAATGTTGGCTTCTCAAAATATTTTGAATCCTGCAAATGGATCTCCAATTACTGTACCTTCTCAGGATATGGTTTTAGGTCTTTACTACATGACGAAAATTCGTCGTACTGACCACCAATTTACAGTAAAAGGTGAAGGATTAACTTTCTATTCAGATGAAGAAGTTCAAATTGCATACAACGAAGGAGCTGTTGACTTAAACGCGCCAATTCGTGTAAAAGGAACAATTCGTGTAGGAGAGGAGTTGATAGAAAATCAATTAATCGAAACTTCTGTAGGACGTGTGTTATTCAACCAAATCGTTCCGAAACAAGTAGGTTATATTAATGAAGTATTAACGAAAAAATCGTTACGTACAATTATTAATAAAATCATCAAGATTACAGATTTCCCTACAACGGCTGCTTTCTTGGATGATATGAAACAATTAGGATACCGTAATGCCTTCGAGGGTGGTTTATCATTCTCATTAGGAGATATCTTAATCCCAGAACAAAAGAAAGACCTTATCTCAGGTGCGATCAACCAAGTTGAGAACATTAAGATGAACTATAACATGGGTCTTATTACAAATAACGAACGTTACAACCAAGTTATTGATGTTTGGACAACAACAAACGCAACTTTAACTGAAATTGTAATGAGACGTATGACAGAAGATCAACAAGGATTTAACTCTGTATTCATGATGCTTGATTCTGGAGCTCGTGGATCTAAAGAGCAAATTCGTCAGTTATCAGGTATGCGTGGATTGATGGCTAAACCTCAAAAAGCTGGTTCTACTGGTGGGGATATCATCGAAAACCCAATTATCTCTAACTTCCGTGAAGGTCTGTCTATCTTAGAGTACTTTATTTCTTCGCACGGTGCGCGTAAAGGTCTTGCGGATACTGCCTTAAAAACTGCCGATGCTGGATACTTGACTCGTCGTTTAGTTGACGTTGCGCAAGACGTTATCGTAATGCACGAAGATTGTGGTACATTAAGAGGTTTAGAAGTATCTGCACTTAAGAAAAAAGAAGAAATCATCGAAAGTTTATCTTCTCGTGTATTAGGTCGTACTTCATTAAATGATATTTACAACCCAGATAATGGTGAATTAATCATTTCTGCTGGTAACATTATTACAGAAGATATTGGTGATGCCTTAGAAGCAGCTGGTATTGAAAATGTAGAAGTTCGTTCTCCATTAACATGTGAAGCGAAAACTGGAATTTGTGCTAAATGTTACGGACGCAACTTAGCTACAGGTAAAGGTGTTCAGAAAGGTGAATCAGTTGGTGTAGTTGCTGCGCAATCTATTGGTGAGCCTGGTACACAGTTAACATTACGTACTTTCCACGTTGGGGGTACTGCGGGTAACGTTTCTGAGCAAAATACAATTAATGCTAAAGTTGATGGTACAGTTGAGTTTGATGACTTACGTACTGTTGAATCGACAGATGATGCAGGTAACAAAGTAGATACAGTTGTTTCTCGTTCTACAGAGATGAAAGTAATTGACGATTTAGGAAACGTTCGTCAACAAACTAACATCGCTTATGGTACTATCTTATCTGTCAAAAACGGAGCTAAAGTTCAAAAAGGTCAAGAGATTGCAAGTTGGGACCCTTATAACGGGGTAATCATCGCAGAATCTACTGGTAAAATCGAATACGAACAATTAGAGCAAGGGGTAACTTTCCAAATTGAAATCGATGAGCAAACAGGATTCCAAGAAAAAGTTATTTCTGAATCACGTAATAAAAAATTAGTTCCAGCGTTAAGAGTTATCACGATTGATGGTGAAGAAAAAACATATAACTTACCAGTAGGTGCACACTTAATGGTAAATGATGGTGAAAAAATTAATGCAGGTAAAATCTTAGTTAAGATCCCTCGTAAGTCAGCTAAATCTGGCGATATTACAGGAGGTTTACCTCGTATTACAGAGTTGTTAGAGGCTCGTAATCCATCTAACCCATCAGTTGTTTGTGAAATGGATGGAGTTGTATCTTTCGGTAAAATAAAACGTGGTAACCGCGAAATCATCGTTGAATCTAAAAATGGTGAAATCCGTCGTTACTTAGTTAAATTATCAGCACAGATCTTAGTTCAAGAAAATGACTTCGTTCGTGCAGGTGAGCCTTTATCAGATGGAGCAATTACACCAGAAGATATTTTAAGAATCTTAGGGCCGACAGCGGTTCAAGAATACTTAGTAAACGAGATTCAAGATGTATACCGTTTACAAGGGGTAAAAATCGATGACAAACACTTCGAAATTATCGTACGTCAAATGTTACGTAAAGTTCGTATTGTAGACTCAGGAGATTCAAGATTCTTAGAAGATAGTTTAGAGCACAAAGACGATTTCATGCAAGAAAACGATCGTTTATTTGGAATGAAAGTCGTAGAAGATGCTGGTGATTCTGACACATTAAGTCCAGGACAAATCATCACAGTTCGCGAATTACGTGACGAAAACTCTAAATTAAAACGTGAAGACAAAAACTTAGTGACAGCTCGTGAGGCTTTACCTGCAACAGCAGAGGCAGTTTTACAAGGTATTACAAGAGCGTCTTTACAAACTAAATCTTTCATGTCTGCGGCATCGTTCCAGGAAACTACAAAAGTTCTTAACGAAGCAGCTGTAGCTGGTAAAGTAGACGGTTTAGTAGGATTAAAAGAAAACGTTATTGTTGGACACTTAATTCCTGCCGGAACTGGATTAAAAGAGTATCAAAACATCATCGTAGGATCTAACCGTGAATACGAGGAATTAATAAACGCAAAACAAGAATTATAATGTCAGAAAATCAACAAAACGAAGGATTAAACATTGAGTTAAACGAATTAGTAGCTCAAGGTGTTTATGCTACAGGAGCAATCATCAACCACTCACCATCTGAGTTCGTTGTAGATTTCGTTCAATTTTTACCAGGTGCTAGACCATCAGTAAAATCAAGAATTATTTTGTCTCCATTACAAGCAAAACAATTATCTCAATCGTTAGCAGAAAACGTAACTAACTTTGAGAAAAGCTTTGGTGAAATCAAAGAACCTCAAGTAAACAACGGTACTGCAACTTACGAAGCTTAAGAATCATTCTTAATATTTCAAAAAGTCCCTCAATCTTAGATTGGGGGATTTTTTTATGCAATCAAAACTATCAAATCATTAAAAATAATCTTATAAATGTTAGATCAATTATTAAATTGATAATTATTTATGATATTAATGCGAATAATTTAAAAATAAAATACATTAATCTTTTTAACAGTATTTTTTTGAATCGAAAAAATGTTTAGATTTGTATTTAGCAAATAACACAAGAATGTCTGACTATAAATTAATTCTACCTTCTATGGGAGAAGGTGTAATGGAAGCTACTGTAACAAATTGGATCAAAAATATTGGCGATTCGATTAGTGAAGATGAATCGGTTGTAGAAATCGCAACAGATAAAGTAGATTCTGATGTTCCTTCGCCAGTTGCAGGAGTTTTAAAAGAAATCTTAGTTCCAGTAGATGGAATTGCAAAAGTAGGTGAGCCTATCGCAATTTTGTCTGTTGATAGAGTTGTAGAACAAGCTGATTCGGCAGAAGAAGTAGATACAAATAGCGATCAGGAAATTGCAGATACAGCAAAATCTATCGAAGCTGAAGTTGCAACAATCAAAACTGAAACGCTTATTACTTCGTCAGATGATAAATTTTATTCTCCTTTAGTAAAATCTATTGCGAAAGAAGAAGGTGTTTCTCAGGCTGAGTTAGATCAAATTTTAGGTTCAGGAAAAGACGGACGTGTAACGAAAGATGATATTTTGGATTTCGTTAAAAATAGAGGAAATCAACCAGCGAAAACAGTTGTTACGACTTCTGTTGCTGCACCAGTTGCTCAACCTCAAGCACCGCAAGTGCAATCTGCGCCAATTTCTGTTGGTGAAGGAGACGAAATTATCGAAATGGATAGAATGCGTAAAATTATTGCGCAAAATATGCTACAAGCAAAACAAATTGCTCCTCACGTAACGTCTTTCGTAGAAGTTGATATGACGAATATTGTGTTGTGGAGAGATAAAAATAAAAATGAATTTCAGAAAAAACATGGTGAGAAAATTACCTTCATGCCAATTTTTATCGAAGCTGTAGCAAAAGCAATTCAAGATTTCCCAATGATTAATGCTTCGGTTGATGGAGATAAAATTATTAAGAAGAAAAATATCAATATTGGAATGGCGGCTGCTTTACCAAGTGGAAATTTAATTGTTCCTGTTATCAAAAATGCAGATCAATTTAATTTAGCGGGGTTAGCTTCTCAGGTTAATGATTTAGCAAATCGTGCGCGTAATAATAAATTGAAACCAGCAGAAATACAGGGAGGAACGTATACAATTACAAATATTGGTTCTTTCGGAAATACATTAGGAACGCCAATTATTCCTCAACCTCAAGTAGCTATTTTGGCTGTTGGTGCAATTGTGAAAAAACCTGCTGTTATCGAAACTCCGCAAGGAGATATGATTGCAATTCGTCATAAAATGTACTTATCTCATGCTTACGATCACCGTGTTGTGGATGGAGCTTTAGGAGGTATGTTTGTAAAACGTGTTGCCGAATATCTAGAGGCTTTCGATATGAATACGCCTGTGTAAGAGTAAAATAATACTAGATATAAAAAATCCAACTAATTTTAGTTGGATTTTTTTCGTTTAAATTTATAAGTAAGCATTACACCGCCTTTGTAAAGCAGCCACTCCCCACTTTTATTAAATGATTGCGCAGAATCATATCGTCCCAAATTAGGAGAATCTTCTTTATAATATCCTTTGTAATTTCCTTGAGAGTGTCCTCCACCAACAAAAACATCTAATCCCCAATGTTCGTTAATTTTTACTTGATAACCTATTGTAGCTCCTGTTAAGATTGCTAATCCACGTTGATATTTATCAGTGTTCCAATAATTCCATTTTTGAATATCAAAGAAACCAACTCCAATGTTTGGACCTATATAAAATTTACTAAAAGATTTATCAAAGTAATATCTACCTTCACCAAAAACCATATACATTTATAAATGATTACCTGCAAATGATTTCCAAGGAGAGAGAAAACCGTCAGCTTGTAAAGTTATTCTATCTGTGATTGCATGTTCAACACCAAGATTTACCATTGCAAGTGGCATTGTTAACGCATTAACTTTTATTTGTGTTTCTCCTTTTTGAGCAAAGATTGTGGCGGGAAATAACAACCAAATTAATTTATTCATTCGTAATTTTTATCAGTTTGCGAAGCTAAGGTAAAAAAAAAGGTTTATTTAGATATTAATTCAAGCTTTTTTATAACTTTACTTAACATTTAATATATTATGGCACCAATCATATCAATCCTAATAATATTTTTGATTTTCGGAATTTTTGTTTCGATATTCTTTGTTATTGCCGTATCTGATGCGAAAGTCAGAGAGAAAAATGAACAACATACGCTGAAAAGTTTACCAGATCAGGTAGATCTAAAGGCTGTTGTACGTTATAATATTGGGCGTCCGCAAGGTAGATTTCTTAAAATGAAATCTTTTCAAGGAAGTGGTGTGTTGTATGCGCAAGGAGAACAATTAATCTTCAAAGATATTTTGGGTAATGAAGATCATATTTTTGATTTGAAAACATGCAAATTATCTTGGGTTGAGAACAAAATAAATGGGATTACAAATGCTTTTAAAGTAGCAGATCACGAAGCTATCATCTTCTTTTATATTGATAAAGGTGTCTTTATTTTTAATGCAATTGAAGAAAATGCGTCGACTTCAGATTTATATATTCGTTTGAAAGAATTGCGTAAAAGTATTAGAAATGCTAAAAAAGCTGAGTCGGCAAGTGAATAGTTAATCCAGCTCGGAAACCGCTCATATCTTTAAAATCCTTATTTTCTCTAAACTCGAAAGAATAACCAGCATTTAACTCTACAATGCTCAAAACTGCGATACCAGCTTTTGGAGTAATTGTCCACGGAGAAACTTCAGTACGGATAACATAAAAAGCAGAGTTAAAGTTAGAGCTATATGGATCACCAGTATTGTTGCGAAAATTGAACATATATCCAGCTCCAACTTCTGGAATTACACGAAATTTGTCTTTCATATAACCCAAATTAGCATTGGCGCTAAACGTCAAAATATTGTTATTATCTTGTACTAAGAACAAATCTGTTCCAACTTTTCCGTAATTTCCGTTCCAATATTCATAACCAAGATTAATTGTAAAATAATCGGATAAATTTTGTTGTGCTTTCGCTTGAAAACTAATGATAAAAACAAAGATTGCGATGAACTTTTTCATGTGATAAAATTAATGAATTATTTAGCTTTCTCCCAAAAAATAAATTTTCATCATCATTAATGATTTTTTATTTCAAATTGAGAGGTATATTTACTCCAATTGAAAATTGAAAACCTTTGATAGGTTTAAAACTATCTTTTTTATTAATCTTAAAACCATATCCAAAACCAAAATCTACAAAAGAAGCTAATGAAATACCAGCTTTTGGAGTAATTGTATAAGGTGTAAATTCACTTTCTACAAATGGAAAAAATATACATCAACTGGCTCGCGGCAACATATCCTGTAATGCCAACTTCAGGAATTACGTGAAAATTATCTCGCATATATCCCATATTAGCATTTGAGTCTAATTTAAAATCAACCATATTATCACCTAAGCCGAAAAGAAAAAATAAACCTGCTTTACCAAAGTTTCCAGATTGATTAGAGTAGCTTAAGGTTGATCCCCATAGAACTTCTTGTTAATAAGAAAAAGAACTAAACAAAAGAAAGAGTGAAAGAATAATTTTTTTAATAAATATGGGATAGTTTTTCGTTAAACAAATTTAATGTAAAGATAAATAGCTACAACTTATCTTGTTGTAGCTATTTATAATGATTTATTAAAATTTAAAATCTACTCAAAATTTTAATCCATCGTGAATCCTTTTGTATAGATTCGTCCGTAATAATCTGCAAATTTAATTGACACGCGACCTTTATAATTTTTTAAGATTTTTTCGATATCGTCTTGTGAACTTACATTTTTATCATTGATAGATAAGATAATAAATTCTTCTTGAACACCTGCTGCTGCTAATTTTCCTGCATTATCTAAATGTTTTACCATGACACCATAATTAATTCCGAAACTATCTTTTTGACGTTCTGTTAATGGCTCAAATTCTGCACCAAGAACTTCAGTTGGCGTTAAGTCAGATTTGCTTCTCACTTTAGTGCTTCCTTTAGCATCTTTCAATGTGATGTTGTATGTTTTCTCAGAGTTTCCACGTCTTACAGTAAGTGCAACATTGTCACCAGGACGTTTGCTACCTACGATGAATGATAACGAAGAGAAAGATGTAATTGGTTTTCCATCTACAGCTGTAATGATGTCTCCTTCTTCGATTCCAGAATCAATTGCTGATCCTTTCGCAACCAATTCAGTTACCATTACTCCATTATCGGTTTTAATGTTCTTTTTGAACTGTTTGTTATATTGTTTTACAGCATCTTCATTCGATAAATCAAAACCTTTGATACCTAAATATCCACGTTGTACAATTCCGTACGATTTGATATCCTCAACAACTTTTTTTACCAAGTTTGCAGGAACAGCAAACCCGTAACCAGAATAAGCTCCTGTTGGCGAAGAAATAGCTGTATTGATACCAATTAAATCTCCATTTGCATTTACCAAAGCACCACCAGAGTTTCCTGGATTAATCGCTGCATCGGTTTGAATAAACGACTCGATTGGTGATTCAGAATTTTTACCTAAAATATTAATGCTACGACCTTTTGCCGAAACAATACCTGCTGTAACAGTAGATGTCAATCCAAATGGATTACCAACTGCTAATACCCAATCTCCAACATTAATCGCATCAGAATCGACAAATTTTGTGAATGGTAAACCTTTTTCACTAATTTTCAATAAGGCAATATCTGTACTTGGATCAGTTCCAACTAATTCAGCAATATAACTTTTTTGATTATTCAATGTCACTTCAATTTTAGAAGCACCTTGTATCACGTGATTATTTGTCACAATGTAACCATCTTGTGAAATAATTACACCAGAACCCATTCCTGATGGCTGATCTTGATCAGGCTGTTGTTGTCGACGTTGCTGTTGTTCTGGTTGCCCGAAAAAGAAATCAAAAGGATCAAAGAATTGCTGTTGTTGTTGCTGTCTTTGGTTTGAATAATTTTTAATACTTACAACGGTGTGTACAGCTTTATTCGAAGCTTGAACAAAATTAGGCGCATCATAACCATAATTTCCTTTGTAGTCGACAAACTCAAAGTCACCATTCTTTTGATTACTTGCATTCGTAATAAATGGGTTATTTCCATTATCATTCATCAAATAAAAACCTCCCATAGTTGTCATAGAGCTCACTAATCCAACTAATAAGTATCCTGTATATTTTTTCATCTTTTATTATATAAGTTTTTAATGTTTTTAGATTAAATCAAATTTAAGACCAAAATTTTAACATTTCAAACCGTTTAACGCATGTTAACACTATATTATAAATCTTTTATAACATTAGTTAAGAGTGACAAAAATGTATTTACTTTGTTTAAAATTTAGGAAGTTGAAATTAAAATTTTATAAATATCAAGGAGCTGGGAATGATTTTGTCATGATTGATGATCGAGAAAAAACGTTTCCAATCTCTACAGAATTGATTAATAGGCTATGTGATCGTAATTTTGGGATAGGAGCTGATGGTTTGATTTTGTTACAAAATGATGAAAATTCAGACTTCAGAATGGTGTATTTCAATTCGGATGGAAACGAAAGTACAATGTGCGGAAACGGAGGACGTTGTATTATTCGATTTGCAAATGATTTGGATGTAGCTAATGACAAAATGACATTTAATGCGATTGATGGTTTGCATCATGGTATCGTAGATCAAGAAGTTATTCGTTTACAGATGATTGATGTAAATGAAGTAGAAGATCACGACAAATATTTATTTATGAACACAGGTTCGCCGCATCACGTAGAATTTGTGGAAAATGTAAAAGATGTTAACGTTTATAAAAAAGGAAAAGCGATTCGTAATGGAGCGCCCTATTTTGAGAAAGGTTCTAATGTAAATTTTGTTGAAGTTATGCCAGATAATAGTCTTACGATACGTACATATGAACGTGGAGTAGAGGACGAAACCTTGGCTTGCGGAACAGGAATTACGGCTGCTGCGATTTCTGCTTATGTCAAAAATTTGGTAGACAAAAAAGATATTAAAGTAAAAGCAATGGGTGGAGATTTATCTGTAAATTTTGAAGAAAATAATCATAACTTTGTCAATGTTTGGTTAAATGGACCAGCGGTAAAAGTTTTTGAAGGTGAAATTGAAATTTAATTCAATCCAATGAAAAAATTAAATTTAGTATTAATATTAATCTGTTCATTCGTATTTGTAGGATGTACATTTATAGATGGTTTCAAAGGAAATGCAATCAAAGATGGTTATATCTATATTTCTCGTGGAGCTAAATTTGAGCAAGTTTTAGATTCTTTAAAACCATTTTTGAAGGATGAAAAATTGTTCAAACAGTATGCAGAAGATGCAGATTATCCAGCAACGATAAAATCTGGAAAATATAAAATATCAAGCTCAGATTCTAACCGCGATATTATTGATCGTTTGCAAGGAGGAGAGCAAGAAGAAGTGAAGCTTCGTATCAAGAATGAACCAACAATTTACCATTTGGCGGGATCAGTTTCCAAACAAATTGATATGGATTCTATCGAAGTTTTGACAGCTATTCGCGATTTTGTGAAAGAAAAAAACGATACAACGTTAAACGACGAAACGGTAAAGCAATATTTCATTCCAGAAACGTATTTCGTGTATTGGGGATTAACACCAGAAAAATTTGTGGACAAAATGGTGGCGCAACACGATAAAGTGTGGAATGCAGATCGTTTGGCAAAAGCAAAAGCGCTTAATATGACACCTTTGCAAGTGACAACGTTGGCGTCTATTGTTCAGTTGGAATCGTCTGATAATATGGATGAACAACAAAAAGTTGCACGTGCATATATGAATCGTTTGGCGAAAGATATGCGTTTAGAAGCCGATCCAACATCTATTTATGCGTACAAAATGGAAAATGGTTGGGATCAAAAAGTGCAACGTGTATACAAAAAATGGACGTGGTCTTCGAATGCGTACAACACTTATCGTAACAAAGGTTTGCCACCAGCACCAATTTGTTTACCAAATTTAGGAGCAATTGATGCGGTTTTATCACCAGCAAATCACGATTTTATTTTCTTTGTTGCAGATCCTAAAAAACCAGGTTACCACATTTATACCAATGATTATCAGGAACATTTGAAAAATGCTGAGAATTATAGAAATTGGTTAAAAGAGAATAATATCAAATAGTTGTATCTTTAGCTAAACCAATTTTAGCGATGAAACAACCAAATTATACAAAAAGAGAATTCCTAAAACTGCTTGGTACAGGTAGTTTAGGAATTTTTTTTATGTCTTTTTATTCGTTTGATGATTTTTTGGATGATGATTTAATAATCTTGACAAAAGATGATGAAAAGTATGATCAATACAGAAAATCATTCAACAAAAGAATTGAGAAGTTTCCGAAAATTATAGCAGTTTGTAAATCCGAAACTGGAATAAAAAAAGCAATTGCATTAGCAAACGAAAAGAAATTAAAAATTGCCATTCGAAGTGGAGGACATAGTTTTGAAGGTTTTTCGAATGTTGATAATGGATTGTTGATTCATCTTGGATTGATGAACAAAATTACGTGGTTGCAAGAGAATAAAGTCAAATTACAACCAGCTTGTTTGTTGCAAGAGATTTATACGAATTTTTTACCTAAGAAAAGAATTATTCCAGCTGGTTCGTGTGGAACTGTCGCTATTGGCGGTTTGACTTTGGGCGGTGGTTATGGTTTTTTTAGTCGGAAGTATGGTTTGACCTGTGATAATTTGCTTCGCGTAAAAATGATCGATTACAAAGGAAATACAATCGATTCTGATAAAGATCCAGATTTACTTTGGGCGTGTAAAGGGGGAGGAAATGGAAATTTTGGAGTTGTGACGGAATTACATTTCAAAACTTATCCTGCACCACAATCTTTCAGCGGATATCGCATGAAGTTTAATAATTTAACTTCTGATAAATTTGTTAAATTAATTCGGCTTTGGTTTCAAACAACGGAAAAGTTACCCAATGAAGCTTTTTCTGCTTTTGTGTTGAATGGGAAATTTTTAACGATTTTATTTACCAATTTCGCAGCAAATCAAACTGATTTTGAGAAAATATTTTCGAGTTTAATTCCACTAGCGAATGATTACAAACCGATGAAAAATAGAAATCTGGCTGCTGCACTCAAAAATTATTATGGCGTAACAGAACCAATTTATTTCAAAAATTCTTCGGCTGGTTTGTACTCAGGAATTGAAGATATAGAAAAAGGTTTGGAAGATATTTTTGCAAAAGTTGTTGCTTCTAAAGGAATGATTTATCAGATCAATACTTTGGGTGGAAAAATCAATGAAGTCAAAGTTTCAAATTCTGCTTATCCACATCGTGATATTAATTATTTGAGCGAGTTACAAGCATATTGGGATTTGCCTTCGCAAGAAGAAAAGTTGACAAAATCATTTGAAGAAGTGCAACAATTGTTAAGAAACCTTGGAAATGTAAAACAGTACCGAAATTATCCGGATATTAATTTTCCTGATGCAAATAATGCTTATTTCGGAAATAATTTGCTTCGTTTGCAAAAGTTGAAAAAGAAATATGATCCAAATAATTTGTTTGATTATCCACAAGTGATTAAATAAAAAAAACTCCTGAAAAATATTTTTCAGGAGTTTTTGATTGATTATTTGAAAGCTTTTTTCATCTTAAATTTTAGCATATTCATTAATCCTGATTCGATAATATCAATACCTAAACCATAATTACTATCTGCAATTGTGTAATGATTATTTCGGAATTCCTCGAAATTTTCCATCGTAATTTCATGATTCGTCGAAGGATTGTATTCAATGTAAGCACTTCCTCCGCTCGCTGTAATTTTCTTTCTACTTGAGTAGGTGAAATATTTATCATTAATCGTCGATTCTTGAATCGTATACTTTTCTTTTGTATCAATTTTTTGATCGGTTGATAAGTTTATTTCATACTTTTCACTATCGAAATTATGCCAAAAACTTGCGTCTTCGTGAATAAAATCTCTTACATTATTCTTCGGGATATTTCGATCAAAGAACATCAAGAAGCGTTCGTTTGTTACTTTATCTTTAAAATATGGATTCTCGATTCGCGCTTTATATTTTATCGTTAATTCGTTCAGCTTTTTATCATCCGAAACAATTTCAATCGAAGTATCTTTAAAAATTTCTCTCAAATCCATTTCAGGGCGATCTGCACTATAATTTAATGCATAATAAAAGAAACTATTCCAACTATCAATAATTTCGCGCTTGTTGGTATTCTTGAAATATCGGCGCATATTATTTGCACGATTGTAACGATAAATCGATTGAGATTCTAAATAACCTTCGTTTCCTTTTGCAACTACACTGACTTTTTCATCTATACAAAATTTAGGAAATTTGTAAGGTTCGCGAATTTGTAAGGTCTGATTTGGTTTAATTTCTAAATAATGCGCAAAATAAATAAAGCTTCTATTTTCTAAGTAACCATACTCATTACGCATTGTTGCATCAACGTAATATGTCTCATTATTATGTTTCACTTTTACAATCACATGATTGAATGCCAACAACGATGGGAGATAATATTTGAAATAGAAATCAGTATTATAATTCAGTAAAATGATTGAAGATTCTAATCCTAGATAATCAAAAATAACTTTCAATAAAATAGATTTTGCCTTGCAATCTCCTTGTTTATTTGCATAAGTTACTTCTGCTTCTTGAGGTTTGTGACCGCTCATTTCATCGGCATTGTAGATATAATAAATATGGTTTTGAACATATTCTATCGCATATTCAATTTTATCTTCGATGTCAGAAAATTCATTTAATTTTTCAATCAAATTTGGTGCGAAACTTTCAAGATTAGCTTTGTTAAGCACTTCTTCGTAATAAGGCGAAATAAAGTTTGAAAGCTTTTCCCAGGTGCTTTTTGTTGCAAAATCGATGTAAGGAAAAATCTCGCGATTTGGATCTGTTGGATTAAGATAATTTACCAACTCAAAAACGAAAGAACCGCCAGAAGGAATTGTTCCTGTTTCTACTTCGATTACATTTCCATTTTGGTCACGGAAGAAGTTTTTCTTGTAAACAAATTCATCATCACGCTCATTGATTAATTCGAACGTATAATTTCCATATGCCCAATACGAATCAGGGCTAACCCATAAATATCGGCTGTATTCTTTGCGGACAAAATCTTTATCAGTAAATACTTTTTCTCTTGCATCTTCCAATACAAGAATATCGTACAAACGCAAATCTTTGATCGAAATATTAATTTTTTTGCTTTTGTTGATTACGCCAGAACCGCTATCATTTTCGTTGTCCAAAACTTTTACAGTGATATCTGCTAATTTATTAATTAACTCTCCATCACGAATCACAGAAATTCTATGAATCAAATAAATTTCGTTTTCTTCGACAATTGTATCGAAAGTAGAAGCTTTTTCTAAATTTGCAGGATCGGTTAAGGTGTAAGACATGTTAACATACTCGATATGTTTTTCACGTGTTACATAAAATTTTTTGTCCAAAAAGTAACAATAATCTCGTCCTTCATCTAAAATATTTTTCGAGAAATCAGTTTCTTTAGAAAGTTCAATAATTTGTTCGTCTGTTAAACTCTTTGTCCAATTTTCTGGTTGAATAATTTTATAAATTTCGGTAGTAGGGTTTTCCATCTATTTTTTTTTAGTTGATTAGATTAAAAGTACAAAAATAATTTATAAAAAAAACGCGTCTACAAAGTAGACGCGTTCAGATAAATTTTATGATAAAAATGTAATTTATTGATTTAGAACTTATATCGTAAACTCACGATAAAATATCTTCCCAAAACATTTTTAGTTGTAGTCGATATGTAGTTATCATTAAATCCATTCGAAACAATTACGTTGTTTCCTAATAAGTTTCCACCTGTAAGAGTTAAATAAGTTTTCTTCGCAATATTATATCGTGCAGAAGCATTCCATTCTTTTGCTGTGTTTATTTCTACTCCATCGCGGTATTGTAAACGATAAGAGAAATCGGTCTGAACTAATAATTTACTTGTAGCGGACCAAGCAGCTTCTCCATATGGACGCCAGTTCGTAAATTTCTGTTCAGATAATGATTGATATTTACTTAGGTTTAAATTAACCCCAGCCTTCAATTCAAATTTCTTTTTGAATGTAAATGAGTTCTCTAAATTATAAGTTTGATTAAAACTCTTGTTGTTAACATTGTTTAATTTATCATTTGTTACAACACCATTTTTGTATTCAATATTTCGTGTAATGGTATAATAATTAGAAGTAGAAATATTACCTGTTAATCGTGCATTGTACCATTTAGCAAAACGTTTCCCAATCATGAAATATCCTGAATAAGTTTCTTGATTATTACCAGAATTAATTAAGGTATTGAATTGATAGTTATTTACAATTGTATCGTTTCCTGAGATGATAAAATCACGGTTTAAAACAGATTGTGTTTGTATACTTTTTTCTTGTAATGTATAACTCAAATTCGCAAAAATATTAAAAAATGTGAATGAGTTAAAATGACTAAAATTAAGACTTGCTGTATGTGTCAAAGCTTGTCTTAAGTTTCTATTTCCATAGAAAATCGATTGATAACTTTGAATGGTGTAAGAATCATTAAAATCTTTTGTGTACGGATAGCTATAGTTTTGTGTATAACTAGCGCGAACACTTGTTGCATTGTTAAACTTGTATTGCAAATTCAAATGAGGTAAAAATTTTGTTTCCGAACGATTTAATTTTTCACCATCTTGGTATTTCGATTTCTCATTAAAGAATGAAACTCCAGCTCCAGCATCTACTTGAAAGTTTCCTAATTTTTTTGTCAATGTTACATCAGCAAAAGTCTCGTTGTAATCTAAATCTGTATTACTGATTAATGAATTATCATTCATTAATTTCTGAAAATCATAGATTTTATTTTCAAAATCTTGCGTACTAAAATTTGTTCCAACTTTCACTTTAAGGTTAGATGTATTTGTCAACAAGTGATTGTAGATTCCGTATAATTGAACAGTGTTCAAAACAAAGTTTTGATCTTGATTGATATTATATTGATTATTTACTTGAGATAAATTCTTGAACAAATTAAAAGACGAGAACGGATTTGCTGTTGATAAAACATTGTAATCTGGCGTATCTTTTTGATATTGATGACGGAAATATAAACCAACATTATCATCGCGTCCAACTTTACGGATGTAAGATAAAGTTTGTGATAAAGAGTAATTCTTTTGTTCAGAATTTACATTTCTAAAGCTATTTTTTTGATCGTTATAATAGCTATCAACCAATTGTTCGTTTTCGCTATCTAAATAATTAAAGTTTAAGCGATATTTAATTTGTCCTTTATCATTCGGATTATAATCTAAACGCAAACGCGACATTCCCATCAAAATATTGCTCTTATTTTGTTCCTGATCGACAGTTGTATAAGGTGATTCGATGTTGTTGTAATAACGCTCAGATTTAGAATTGTAACGAATATTATTTGTATTAAGTAAACCAAACCCAGAGATTTTTAGTTTCTTATTTGGTTCAACACCAAAATGGACAGCACCATTATAGGTATTCATACTTGGCGCATCATTTTTTGTCATCAAGTTTAGATTGTTCGAATTTCCTCTTAATGAATAGATACTTCCTTCAGAATTAAATTCAGAGTACCCACCAAAGAAGCTCATATAATCATCTTGATCAAAAACTTGTTTCCCGAATGTATTAAAATCATTGATTAATGTTCCGTCTGTTTTTTCTGAGAAATAGAAAATCTTTGCTTGTGCATCTGTATGTTTGTCTGCATCTCCACCTAGTGTTACATTACCAAATGCAAGACGTTTCATATCATCTTTTAGTTCGATGTTTAACGAGAATTGTTCGTCATCTTCTTGTAATGAAGAAGCAAAAGGATTTGATTTGAACTTTGTGTTTAATTGTATTTTAGAAACCGCATCCGAAGGTAAATTTTTGTTCAATAATTTTTCGTTACCACCCAAAACTTCACGTCCACCAACTGTTACTTGCGACATTGGTTTACCTTTGTACATTACCTTACCATTCTGAACTTCAATTCCAGGTAATTTTTTAAGAATATCTTCTAATGTTTCCTCATTTCCAACTTTGAAAGAATCTGCATCAAACTCAATTGTATCACCTTTTACTTTGATTGCTTGTTGAGCTTTTACAATTGTTTCTTTTAAGGAAATTTCTTTTCCTTGTTTAAGCTTTATTTTTTTGTTGACATTTTCAGTCAAATCAACATTCTCAACATATGTTTCGTAACCAGCTTGCTCAATTTCGATGTCATATTTTTGTCCACAAGGCAATTTGAATTCAAATTCACCCATATTGCTTGTAAAAACAAAACCTTTGCCTTCGTTTTTACTATCAAAAATAGAGACAGAAGCGTCTGTAACAGGAATTCCAGCATCATTTGCAACAGATCCTTTTAATTTACATTCTTGCGCAAACGAGATTTGAGCTGCAGAAGTAAATAAAATTAGATAGAGTAATTTCTTCATATGTATTTTTTAGTTGATGACTCAAATAGAGTTTTTTGTAAAACATATCTGTTTATGTGTTAGAAACAGATGTGTTTTTATATGTTTTGAATGAATTATTTAGTGTCTAGACCTCCATTCATTTGTTCTTGCATTTTTTTCTGAATATCCATTACGATTTTCATAAATTGATCTTGTGTAACAACTTCTCCTTTTGTAGGTAAAGCAATTTTCAATTCTTTTTCAGAAATTTTTAAATCTTTCAATGTGTAAATTAATTTAGCTCCATTCATTTCAAACTCAGCTTTTATAATCAAACCTGGCAATCCAGCTAATGAAGTTGGTCCATCTTTTATAGGGATTTCTGGCGCATACCAAGCTGTCACAGGAATAGAATCCATCATAACGCCTTCTGCTTTTGTCGCTTTGTAACCAGCTATATCAGTTTTTTCACGCGAGATTTTCCATTTGTAATCTGGAATTTGATCTTTAATCAAATATTGTTTTACACCCATATCAACTTCTTTGTAATACAAATTTGGAGTTACAGTAAAGTCTTTATAAGTTGGTTTATTATCCATTGCAGCCATTTGTTGAGCAATTATTCCTAATCCACCTTGTCCGTTATTTACTTTTTCTTCTAATGTAAATGTTGAATTTTTGGAATTACTTTTAAAGAAGTAAGTCATAAAAATTCCTGCATCAATTTCAGCTTTTAGCATTCCTCCAACTTGAGCTCTGTATGCTTCTGGAATAGTTTTCATGGTTTTTTCGTAGTCCATTTTAACTTCCATTACATAAGTTGCATCGATATTTTGTGTTTTATTGTCTTGCGCGATAGAAATTGTAGCTGTAATAATTCCTAAGGCAAATGTTAAGATTGCTTTTTTCATAATTGTTGTATTTGTCTAATTAGTCTGCTTTTGTAGACTAATGTTACAGATAATTTTTGAATTTATTTTAAAAATAAAATGTCATTCAAAAAGTTAAGGATTTTCAAATAACATTTTTATCTAGCGATTTATTGATAATATTATAATAAATACGTCGAGACATTTCCTCCTTTTTTGATAAAATCTTCTTTCAATTCATCAAAAAGTTCTTGGTTAATAGCCTTTGTTGTTCCTTCTAAAATATATGTTGTATATCCCAATGCTAAAGCATCTTTTGCTGTGTAATATACACAATAATCTGCTGCTAAGCCGCAAATGTATACACTCGTTATATTATGATCTTTTAAGAATCCATTTAGCCCTGTTGGATTCTTTTTATTCACATCAAAAAAAGCACTATACGAATCAACTTCTGGATTCATACCTTTTCGGATGATTGCACTTATTTTATTTTGCTTGATATCTTTGTGTATTTCTGCTCCTTTAGTGCCTTGTACACAATGATCTGGCCACAAAACCTGACGATTTCCACCTAATTCGATTACATCAAAAGGTTGTTTATCTGTATGTTGAGAAGCAAAACTTTTGTGATTTGCAGGATGCCAATCTTGCGTTGCCACAACAACATCATACTTTTTTTGTAATTTGTTTATGCGTTCGATAATTTTATCTCCATCATTCACAGCTAAGGAACCTTCTGGTAAAAAATCGTATTGCATATCTACGATGATTAAAGCTTTCATAGTATTTTATTTCTTAAGATTAATTTAGAATTAAATATAAGTTTTATAATATGAAATTGAACCAATTTTTTATGAAAATTAATCGAATTTTAAGAAATCTTAATCTCGTTTATTTACGCCAGAATTTCGCATTTCTTCAAAACGTGAGCGTTGTTCTTGCATCAATTTATCAAATTCTGTTTGCGAAATAGCACCTTTATCTTTTGGTTTTTCGATTGGTTTTGAATTTGTTGATGTTTTGATATCCGTCAAAGAAATAATTTTAGAGCCTTTAAACATGCCTCTGTTAATTTCTGTTTGTACTTCTGCAATCAAACCTGGTAATCCCCAATAATTTTCTGGACCAGTTTTATATTTTAATGTTGGAATGTACCAAACTGTTGTCTGAACGCTATCGATAATAGTAGTTGCTTTTTTAGCTTCATTCCCTAAGATTGTTTTTGTTTCTCGTGTTAATTTCCAATCAAAATTTTGCAAAGAATCTTTTACAACATAGTTTTTTCCCATCATGCTTTGCTCTTTTAATAGCAAATGATTTGTACTATTTTTATAAATATTATCTCCATTCATCGACATCATTCGCATTCCGCCACCACGTGGACCTCGTAATCCTTGACTTTGATCATTTGATATTTTTTCAACCATTTTATACAAGGATTCGTCTCCCAAAATAGTCAACTTAGCTTCTTGCGGCTCTTGAATATTTTTCTTGAATTGCTCTTGCATTTCTTTTGGCATCGTACGTCCATTACCGCCACTAGGAGGTTGAAATGTAAAATCGTCTGGTAAAATGATACGTGTTGTGTACGAAACTTCTACTTTTTCTTGTTGCGCAAAGGCCGAAAAACTAAATAGTAAAACAAAAATTGAAATTATTTTTTTCATTTTAAATGTGCTTATAGTTCTTAGACAAGAAATTGTATGAAATGTTTAACGATTGATAAAAAATATTTTCTTTAATCCTTACTCACACCTTCAGAACTCATCTGTTTTAATCTTTCCATGGCTTTTGCAATCAACGCTTTATATTCTTCGTTGGTGATTGTATTCTTATCTTTTGGTTTTTCGATTGGTTTGAGGTTTGGGATTTCTTTGACTTCTGTTGCGCGAATAATACTGCTTTCTATTCCTTTATTTTTTGAATTTTTGATTTCTACTTCTAATATCAACCCGGGTAAACCATTGTAAACTCCAGGTCCATCTTTTATCGCAATACTTGGAGTATACCATGCAGTTACAGTTGTTGTGCTATCCACAATTGCGATTGCTTTTTTGACATCAAAACCAATTAATTTCTTTGTTTCGCGTGTCAATTGCCATTTGTATTCAGTTAATTTATCTTTTATTGTATAAGTTTTGTCAAATGATTTTACACTTTTCAAATATTCTTTTGTATTCAAATTCTTGAACAACCCATTTCCTGAATCTCCAAAACTCATCGAAACTCTCATTCCGTTTCCTCCTTGTTGATTATCTATTTTTTCAACTTTATTGTAAGACGATTCGTTTTCATTGATTGTTAAGATAAAATCTTTTGGTTCTTGCATATTCTTAATCATGTCATTGTAAACATCAGTCGGAATTTGGCTTTCTTTACCATTTGTAGAAAATTTTACAGAACCTTTAAATTCTTCTGCATTTACTTTTACAATTTCTTGATAATTCACTTCAAGTTTTTGTGCAAAAGACGAAGTTGTAAGCAGAACGAAATAAGTAAATAATGTAAATAATTTTTTCATGATATTTTAAAGTTTTGATTTTTAAATGGTTTATTGAAAATACTGATATTAAAATATTGAACATTTTTTTCAAAATATCTTTAATCCTTACTCACACCTTCAGACCTCATTTCTTTGAAACGTTCCATCTGTTTTTTAGCCAACTCTTCGAATTCCTTTTCTGTAATTACATTTTTTTCCTTAGGTTTTTCAATTGGCTTCATGTCCGGGACTTCTTTCACTTCAGTTGCTCTAATTGTTGTGTTGCCAAATGATTTTTTTTCTGATTTCGAATTATTAATAATTTCTAATTCCAAAATTAAACCAGGTAAACCATTGTAAATTGAAGGTCCATCTTTTATGGCTATACTCGGCGCATACCAAGCAACTAAAGATTTTGTACTATCAATAACTGCAGTTGCTTTTTTGACATCAAAACCAATTAATTTTTTAGTTTCACGTGTCAATTGCCATTTGTACTCGGTTAATTTATCTTTTATTAAATACGATTTATCCATCAAATTAGCGCTTTTCGAATATTCCTTTTTTGATAGATCTTTTACAATTCCATTTCCTCCACCAGAAAAACTCACAGACATAGAAAAGCCTCCATTACCTTGACCATTACTAATTTTTTCAACTTTTTTATACGTAGATAAATTATCATTAATTGTTAGTGTAAAATCTTTAGGTTCCGACAGGCTCTTATACATATTGTCATAAAAGTCTTTTGGTAAACTAACAGAACCAGAAGTTTCAACTTTCATATTTTTCTTTAGCTCATCTACGTTAACATCAATAATTTCTTGATAATTCACTTCAAGTTTTTGTGCAAAAGACGAAGTTGTAAGTAGAACGCAATAAGTAAATAATGTAAATAATTTTTTCATTGTAATTTGATTTGTTCTACAATGATAGTAATATTTTTATATTCTACAATAATAGAGTTGAAAAATTATAGAAATTTTAAGAAATGACTTAATATTTGAAGATTGATTATTTCAAATCCTTAAAGTATTGACGTTTTTGTATAAAATATTGAAATGGCAATAATTCTTTATCAGAATAGTTTTTAATTTGATGCTTTTGACGTTTTTTATACATTTTTATAAAGCCAAAATAAAAATGCATATGCGATAAGAAAACGGCCCAAACATGTGGAAGTCCTTGTTTTGGTAAAAAGGCAACAGCGGCAATTCCATCCATGGAAAGACGTGTGAAAAGCATCGGAAAAAGTTTGTTTGCAGGTAGATTTTTAAGCATCATCCACAAACTATTTCGGTAATTTAGATACCATTTTTTTGGATTGGCTTTATCCAAAGTTGCACCGCCCAAATGATAAACAGTCGATTCTCCACAATAATAAATTTTTCGTCCAGTATTGTTTAATCGCCAACACAAGTCGATTTCTTCCATGTGTGCAAAGAATTCTTCGTCAAAACCATTTTGTTCAAAGAAATCTTTTTTTCGAATAAATAAGCTTGCGCCAGTTGCCCAAAAAATTTGTGTGGAATCATTATATTGTCCGTTATCTTTTTCTAAAGTTGAAAAAACACGTCCGCGACAAAATGGATAACCAAACTTATCGATGAAACCTCCTCCGGCACCAGCATATTCAAAATATTCTTTGTTTTTGTAGTCTAATATTTTGGGTTGAATAGCCGCAATATCAGAATTATTATCGAATAACTTTTCAATTGGTTCTATCCAATTCTCAGTTACTTCGACATCCGAATTTAATAAACAGAAATATTCTACATCAATTTGTTTTAAACCTTCGTTATAGCCTTGTGCAAAACCATAATTTCCTTTGTTCTGAATGATTTTGACAGAAGGAAACTGAGTTGTCAACAATTCGATTGAATTGTCAGTCGACGCATTATCAATTACATAAATTGTTGCATTTTTAGAATTGTTAATAACTGAAGGTAAAAATTGAGGCAATAATTTTTCGCCATTCCAATTTAGGATTGCAATTGCTGTTTTCATGAATATTTAAAATTACAAATCGGCATATTTCCAACGTTTGTGGCTCCAAAGCCAATTATCTGGATGTTGTTGAATGGTTTGTTCTAAATGATGAAAAAATTGATGAACAATTTCATTTTCTTCAAATTTATCTTGTTGAGGTTGTAGTCGAATAAAAGTTGTGTGATAATGACCGCGTTTTATTTTTTCGGTTTGACAAAAGACAACAGCCATGTCTTTGCGGCGTGCAATTTTATCAAAACCATTAAAAACAGGCGTTCTCTGATTGAGGAAATCAATAAAATAGTGAACAGCCGATTGTTTTGGACTTTGATCTGCGACAAATAAATAGGCTAATTCTCCATCATTTGGAGCTTTCATCATAAAACGCAACACATCTTTCATATCTAACGCTTTTGTTCCGAAACGACCACGCATAGCATTGATTTTATCGTTCCAAAAAGGATTTCTAATTTTATGGTAGACAGCTGCACTTTCTTTTGTTGGTAAATGTTTTACCGTTCCAATAAACCATTCCCAATTGAAAATATGCCCACACATCATCATGACATCTCGTTTTTCATTTTTTATTTCATTAAAAACGTCGAGATTAGAATATGTAAATCGTTTGTCCAATTCTTCTTGAGAAATAGAAAAACTTTTTAAAGTTTCAACTAAATAATCACAAAAATTTGCATAGAATTTTTTGTGAATGGTTTTGATTTCTTCTTGAGATTTTTCGGGAAAAGAGTTTTCTAAATTTGTTCTAATGACACGTCTTCTATAACCAATAACTGTGTATAGCAGAAAGAACAGAAAATCCGAGAATTTGTATAAAACCGAAAGAGGTAAACGTGAAATTTGATAAATTATGAAATAAAAAATGCTATTCATTTGACAAACAAATAAGCGACAAATTTACGAATTAAATTTGTTCGTTGCTTGCCAAATTGCATCTTTCGGCACTGGAGCTACAATTGTCATTTCTTCTTTTTTTACAGGATGTTCAAATGTAATGCGATGAGCATGTAAACAAATGCTTCCGTCAGGATTAGAACGTTTAGCGCCGTATTTCAAATCGCCTTTGATAGGAGAACCAACCGAAGAAAGTTGTGCGCGAATTTGATGCGAACGACCTGTAAATAACTTCACTTCGACACAATGAAAAGAATCTAAAGCGCCTAAATAAGTGTATTCTAAAATTGCTTTTTTTGCATCAGCAGTAGGTTTAGAATAAACTGTTGTTTTATTATTTTTAGGATTTTTCTTTAGATAATGTTCTAAACGTTCAAAATCTTTTGGCGGTTTGCTTTGTACAATAGCACGGTAAACTTTGTCAATATTTCGTTTCTGAAACATTTCGTTCATTCGTGTTAAAGCTTTCGAAGTTTTAGCAAAAATCAACACACCAGAAGTTGGACGATCCAAGCGATGCACCAACCCTAAGAAAACATTTCCAGGTTTGTTATCGCGTTCTTTTATATAGTCCTTTAGACTATCGATAAGTGGAATGTCGCCTGTTTCGTCTCCTTGTGCTAATTCACCCGCTTTTTTGTTGATGATTAACAAATGATTATCTTCGAATAAAATTTCTGGATTCATGTTATTGAGAATAAGGTTAAGACTTAGGAAAAGTCAACCTAATTAATTAGAGTTTATTTAATTTTTTAAAGCTTTTTTGAGTTTATTAATCTCAAAAATTGTAGAATTTAATTCCTCAATAAGTGGATTTATAGAGTCTTCTGTAAAATAGTAAACTTTCTGTCCATAAATTAAATGTGATTTTGTTTCGAAAGCAGAACCTTTTGCAATTTCATAAAATCTGACTTTATCATTAATACTCGATTTTCCAAAACCTTCAGCAATATTTGCTGAAATACTTTCTGCAGAACGTCTTATTTGTGATGTTAATCCGTAATCTTCTGTTCGAGGTAAATTTGATGTTAATTCAAAAATTTGAACTGCAATATTCATAGCTTTTATCCAAATTGGCATTTCTGTGAAATCGTGATAAGGCATGTGGTAAGTTTAAGGTTTAGACTAAGATTAAATTTACAATCTGGTTAAGATTGAGTTTTGTTTTGTCTTTCTCACAACCTCAATCTTAACCTTAACCTCAAATTCTAATATTGTTCATTTGTATTTGGAAAGTCGCCCGATTTTACATCAGCAACATATTGTCCAATTGCTTGGTGAATTTGATCTTCTAAGTTTAAATATTTACGAACAAATTTTGGTTTGAATTCGTTGTTTAATCCCAACATATCATGTACAACTAAAACTTGTCCGTCGCAACCAGCTCCTGCTCCAATTCCAATTGTAGGAATATTAACAGAGGCTGTTACTTTAGCAGCTAAATCAGCTGGGATTTTCTCCATTACTAATGAAAAACATCCTAATTCTTCTAATAATTTAGCATCGCTAATTAATTTTTCTGCTTCCGCGTCTTCTTTTGCACGTACTTTATATGAACCAAATTGATAGATCGACTGAGGAGTTAAACCTAAGTGTCCCATAACAGGAATACCAGCATTTACGATACGACGAATAGATTCTTCGATTTCTTTTCCACCTTCTAATTTGATCGCATGTGCACCAGATTCTTTCATGATTCGAACAGAAGATTCTAAGGCTTTTTGCGGATCAGATTGATAAGTTCCGAAAGGTAAATCAACGATTACCAAAGCGCGTTTAGCTCCACGAACGACACATTGCGCATGGTAAATCATTTGATCTAAAGTAATTGGTAAAGTCGTTTCGTGACCAGCCATTACATTAGCAGCAGAGTCACCAACTAAAATAACTTCAGTTCCAGCCGCATCTACAAGCGAAGCGATTGTAAAATCGTAAGCCGTTAACATCGAAATTTTTTCTCCGGTAAATTTCATGTTACGCACAGTTTCGGTAGTGATACGTTTGATTTCTTTATTTACAGACATTACGTTTATATTTTTAACTTTTGTAAAGTTAATTTGAATATTAAAACAGAACTAATTTTGACTGATATTTTTTCCAGTTTGACAAATGAAGAACAAGATAAACGGTTCGTTGAAAATGAAATAACAATTTTTACAATTTTATAAACGTAAATATACTTGTCTATTTGCTCATTTTTAGTAAATTGGTGTTCGAATTGAGAGAATTTCACTAAATTTGTTCTCTTAAACTAATTTTAAATAACCATAAATGAAAATAGCAATAGTGGGAACAGGCTATGTTGGTCTGTCTAACGCAATTTTATTAGCTCAGCATAATGAGGTAGTGGCGTTAGATGTTGTTCCAGAAAAGATTGCAATGCTCAATGCAAAAAAATCTCCAATTGAAGATAAAGAAATTATAGATTTTTTGCAGAATAAGGAGCTTAATTTTCTTGCGACTTTAGACAAAGAAACTGCGTATGCAAATGCAGAATATGTGATTGTTGCAACGCCTACGGACTACGATCCAAAAACAAATTATTTTAATACATCAAGCGTAGAATCGGTTATAAAAGATGTCAAGCAATATAATCCGAATGCTGTAGTTATTATAAAATCGACTGTTCCGGTTGGTTTTGTTGAAGATTTAAAATCACGATTAGAATATCAAAATATTATTTTTTCTCCTGAATTTTTGAGAGAAGGAAAAGCCTTATACGACAATTTGTATCCATCAAGAATTATTATTGGTGAGCAAAGCGAAAGAGCAGAAGTTTTTGCTAATTTGTTGAAAGAAGGAGCAATTAAGAAAGATATTCCGACGTTGTTTACACATTCAACCGAAGCAGAAGCAATCAAATTATTTTCGAATACCTATTTAGCTTTGCGTGTCGCTTATTTTAATGAGTTAGATAGCTATGCACAAACATTCAACTTGGATAGTAAGCAAATTATCGAAGGAGTTGGTTTGGATCCTCGTATCGGTTCACATTACAACAATCCATCATTTGGATATGGCGGATATTGTTTGCCAAAAGATACGAAGCAATTATTGGCTAATTATGATGCAGTTCCGAATAATATTATTCAAGCAATTGTTGATGCAAACAGAACGCGAAAAGATTTTATTGCAGATTCTATCATCGCTAAAAATCCTAAGAAAGTTGGTGTTTACCGCTTAATTATGAAATCAGGTTCAGATAATTTTAGAGCATCTGCGATTCAAGGAGTGATGAAACGTATCAAAGCAAAAGGAATTGAAGTGGTGGTTTATGAACCAGTTCTGAAAGAAGATTCTTTCTTTGGATCGAAAGTGATGAATGATTTTGAAGCTTTTAAACAAGAATGTGATGTGATTATCTCGAATAGAAATGTACCTGAATTGGCTGATGTGAAAGAGAAAGTTTATACGCGCGATTTGTTTGGAAACGATTAAATAACAACTAAAATACTATGAAAACTATTTTAATTACAGGTGGGGCTGGTTTTATCGGTTCGCATGTTGTAAGAGAATTTGTCTTAAAATACCCAGAAACAAAAATTATCAACCTTGATGCGTTGACATATGCAGGAAATTTAGAGAATTTGAAAGATATCGAAAGTAAATCAAATTACGAATTCGTAAAAGCTGATATTACTGATGCAAAATATATATTAGAAGTTTTTGAAAAACATCAACCAGATGGTGTCATTCATTTAGCTGCCGAATCGCATGTGGATCGTTCGATTACGAATCCATTAGAATTTGTGATGACCAATGTGATTGGAACAGTTAATTTATTGAATGCTGCAAAACATATTTGGAACAATAATTTCGAAGGAAAACGTTTTCATCATGTTTCGACAGATGAGGTTTTTGGTGCTTTGGGTGATGAAGGATTTTTTACAGAAGAAACGTCTTATGATCCGCATTCACCATATTCGGCATCAAAAGCATCTTCAGATCATTTTGTGAGAGCTTATCATGATACATACGGTTTACCAATTGTGATGACGAATTGCTCAAACAATTACGGACCAAATCATTTTCCAGAAAAATTAATTCCGTTATGTATTCATAATATTCTGAACAGAAATCCACTTCCAATTTATGGAGATGGAAAATATACGCGCGATTGGTTATTTGTGATCGATCATGCCAAAGCGATTGATTTAGTTTTCCATGAAGGGAAAAATGGAGGTTCTTACAATGTAGGAGGTTTCAACGAATGGAAAAATATCGATTTGGTGAAAGAGTTGTGCAAACAAATGGACGAAAAATTAGGAAAAGAAGCAGGAACTTCTGAACAATTAATCACCTTTGTTAAAGATCGTCCAGGTCACGATTTACGTTATGCAATTGATGCGACTAAAATCAACGAAGAATTAGGCTGGAAACCAAGTGTGACTTTTGAGCAAGGTTTGAGTCTAACTATCGATTGGTTTTTATCAAACAAAGAATGGCTAGACAATGTGACGTCTGGTGATTACCAAAATTATTACGAAAAACAATATAATTAAATAGTTTTAGGTTCTGAAAAAAGAACCTAAAATTTTAAACAACCTAAATTTATTTATTTTATGAGTTTAAACTCAGAAACAAATCAAAATTGGTCTAACGTAATTACTTCTAAAAATAGTTTATTTTCTTTAAATTTAAAAGAAGTTTGGCGTTATCGAGATTTGGTTTATATGTTGGTGAAGCGTGATTTTATTACGTCTTTTAAACAAACTATTTTAGGGCCTATTTGGTTCTTTATTAATCCCATTTTTACTACTGTAATGTATGTCATTATTTTTGGAAATGTAGCAGGTTTATCAACTGATGGAACCCCAAAAATGGCTTTCTACTTAGCAGGTGTTACTTTATGGAATTATTTTGCATCTTGCTTAACAGGAACAGCATCAGTATTTAGAGGGAATGCTTCTATTTTTGGAAAAGTCTACTTTCCTCGTTTGGTCATGCCGCTTTCTGTTGTCACCTCTAACTTAATGCGATTCGGAGTTCAGTTTGCGTTATTTATAATAGTTGTGTTGTATTATTATTTTACTGGCGCATCTATAGAACCAAATATGTGGTTATTAGCAACACCATTTTTAATTATTTTAATGGCTGCGTTTGCGCTAGGAACAGGAATGATTTTATCATCTTTAACAACGAAATATCAAGACGTAAACATGTTATTGGGATTTGGCGTTTCGTTAGCCATGTATGCTACCCCAGTTATTATGCCTTTATCATCTTTTCCTACAAAATATAGATGGTTAGTTGAATTAAATCCTTTAACAGGCATTTTCGAATGTTTCAAATATGGATTTTTAGGTAAAGGAGATTTTACAATTGGCTTATTAGGTTATTCAACGTTGGTGATTTGTGTTCTTCTAGTAATAGGAACATTGATTTTCAATAAAGTTGAAAAATCATTTATGGATACTGTTTAATTTTTAAGAATTTAATTATGTCAAAAAATATAGTTTTAGATGTTGAAAATGTTTCGAAGCAGTATCGTTTAGGTGAAGTTGGAACAGGAACATTGCAACATGATATTAAACGATGGTGGGCGAATATAAGAGGAAAAGAAGATCCTTATCTTAAAATTGGCGAAACCAACGATAGAACACAGAAAGGAGATTCGGATTATGTATGGGCTTTAAAAGATATTAATTTTCAAGTAGAGCAAGGACAGGCTGTAGGGATTATTGGTCGTAATGGAGCTGGTAAATCAACTTTATTGAAATTACTTTCTCGTGTGACTAAACCAACAACAGGCTCTATCAAATACAAAGGTCGTATTGCTTCGTTGTTAGAGGTAGGTACAGGTTTTCACCCTGAAATGACGGGACGCGAAAATATCTATTTGAATGGTGCTATTCTTGGAATGACACGAAAAGAAATCACACGTAAATTTGATGAAATCGTAGATTTTGCAGGCGTAGAACGCTATATCGACACTCCAGTCAAACGCTATTCATCAGGAATGTATGTTCGTCTCGCTTTTGCAGTTGCAGCGCACTTAGAATCAGAAATTTTGATTGTTGATGAGGTTCTTGCTGTTGGTGATGCTGAGTTTCAAAAGAAATGTCTTGGTAAAATGGGCGATGTAACCAAAGAAGAGGGTAGAACAATCCTTTTTGTGAGTCATGACTTACGAGCTGTTGAAAGATTATGTGAGAGGTCTATATTATTAGACAAAGGAACTATACATTCTAATGGATTTACAAATGATATTATAGTTAATTACTTTACTGATTATAAGAATTCAAGTATAAATAATTTTAGTGACTCTAAATTTTTAATTGACAATAGTATACAACTTTTGAAAGCGTATTTTATTGATAGAACAGAAAATAAAATTGACGTAGCTTTTATAAATAAAGAAATAGGAATATGTGTTGAATATGAATTATTAGATTCTACTCATGTTTTTACTCATGGATTAAATGTTTATGATAAACTTGAAAATCATATTTTTACCTCTCATGATAATGCTGAATATAAGGAAGGTACTATACTTCCTAAAGGGAAGTATAGAAAAATAGTTTGGTTACCAAAAAATATATTTCAATCAGGAAAGATTGATATTGAATTTGCTATAATGAGATATAATCCATTTCAAGTATTATTTAATGAGAAAATTTTATCAATTAATACCATTGAAATATCAAATTTAGACACAAGAAATCCATTATATAAAGGTGAGCTACCAGGGTTAATTAGACCAGAATTAGTTTGGCAAGAAAGAATAAAAATATAATTATGAGTGAATTAAAAATGACAGGAGAAAGACTTGTAACTTCGTTTAATAATCATTATGGTAAATATGAACATTTGCATAGATATGCATTTTCATTTCAGTTTGCAAAACAAAAAGTTGTTCTTGATGTAGCGTCTGGAGAAGGATATGGGACAAATTTACTTTCTAATTTAGCTACAGAAATTCATGGTGTAGATATATCAAAAGAAGCCGTTGAACATGCTAAATTAAAATATAGAAATAGTAATATTAATTTTCATGTAAGTCCAGCTCATATATTACCTTTTGAAGACAATAAATTTGATACAATTGTTAGTTTTGAAACAATTGAACATCTTTTGGAACAAGATGAGATGATTTCTGAAATGAAAAGGGTTTTAAAAGATGATGGAATTTTGATTTTATCTTCTCCAGAGAAAAATATTTACAAAGAAAGAGATCCTGATAATAAATTTCATTTAAAAGAATTAACTCTTATAGAGTTAGAGGTTTTATTATCAAAATATTTTGATAATAAAATTATTTTAAGACAATTTATGGGAGTAGGTTCTTTTATTTTACCTAAGGAAGATTATGATATAAAAGATGCGTTTTCTTTGTATGAAGGAGATTATACTCAAATTAAAAAAGGTTTAACTGAAGAAATATTTTTTAATCGAGATTTTTTTAATGTAATAATTTGTAGTGCAAAAGAAATAGAGATAGAAAAGTATTCATTACAGTCGTTTTTTAATTCATATGCAGTGTATGATAATATATTAAATGAAAAGGAAAAATTAATAAGTAATTTGAACAAAGAGAAAAATAGTTTAAGTGAAAAATTACATATTATAAAAAGTAATAAAGTATTTAAAATATTGAATAGAATAAGATATATTTTTAAATAATGATAAAGCCAATAGCTATACATTTACCTCAGTTTCATCCATTTGAAGAAAATGATGTTTGGTGGGGTAAAGGATTTACTGAATGGACTAATGTTACAAATGCCAACCCATATTTTAAAGGACATTACCAACCGCAACTTCCAAGTGACTTAGGTTTTTATGATTTAAGATTAAAGGAGGCAAGACTTGAGCAAATAAAATTAGCAAAAGAATATGGTATACACGGTTTTTGTTATTATTATTATTGGTTCAATGGGAAAAGGTTAATGAATGAACCATTAGATAGAATGCTATCTAATAAAGAAGAAGATTTCCCTTTTATGTATTGTTGGGCAAATGAAAATTGGACGAGAAGATGGGATGGATTAGATCAAGAAGTTCTTATTAAACAAAACTATTCAGATGAAGATGATCTCAACCATATTAGATATTTATGTGAAAATGTTTTTTCTGATAATCGCTATATAAAAGTTGATAACAAACCATTTTTTGTTATTTATAGACCAGCGTTACTTCCTGATATCAAAAGAACCGTTCAAAAATGGAGGAATATTGCACTTCAGGAATATGGAATTGAGTTGTATATAGGATATATGACTAACTTTAGTTATTCAGATGACGATAACATTTTTGATGCGGTAATTAATTTTGAACCTGATTTTTCTAATATGCCTACCAGAAAAGTCCATTCAAAATTAGATTTATTTAAAGGTAAATATTTTAATAAAAAATTACCTTTAAATGATCATTATGTCTATGATTATTCTGAATATATCATTAAAGCTAAAAAGAAACTAAAAATTAATAATACTACTTTTCCATCTATTACTCCAAGTTGGGATAATAGTGCAAGAAGAAAAATTGGAGCAACTATAATTGATAATTCTGCACCGGAATTATATGGAAATTGGTTGAAGTATATTATTGAAGAGTATAAAAAAGTTGATACAAAAAATAAATATATTTTTATTAATGCTTGGAATGAGTGGGCAGAAGGAAATCATTTAGAGCCTTGCCAAAAATGGGGAAGAAAATATTTAGAAGAAACAAAAAAAGCATTTGAAAATCAATAATGCCAAAAGTATCTGTCATCATACCAAATTACAACCATGAATCTTATCTAAAAGAAAGAATAGATTCTGTTTTGGGACAAAGTTACCAAGATTATGAAGTCATAATTTTAGATGATTGTTCTACAGATAATAGTCATGAGGTCATAGAACTATATAGACATCACCCAAAAATTTCTCATATAGTTTATAATAAAGTTAATTCTGGTTCTACATTTATACAATGGCAAAAAGGAATAGAGTTAGCAAAAGGAGAATGGATTTGGTTAGCAGAAAGTGATGATGTAGCACAACCTTTTTTTTTAGAAAAACTATGTGCTACAATAGAAAATTGTAAAGATGTTGTTTTAGCATATTCGGCGTCAAATCTTATTGATGAAAACTCTAATAAAATAGGAAAATTAGATTGGGGATATATAGGAGCAAGAAATTGGGAAAATAATTATTGCGAAAATGGACAAATAGAAATAGAAAATTATTTATTTCATAGAAATACTTTACCAAATGCCAGTGGGATAATTTTTAAGAAAAATAAAATACAAGATGAAACATATAAGATTGTTTCAAGTATGAAGTATGCTGGTGATTGGTATTTTTGGGTAAAATTATTAGAAAAAGGAAAATTGTCCTTTATTTCTGAACAATTGAATAATTTTAGACAACATCAACAAACTACAAGAACAGCCAAAAGTACTAAAGAGGAAATAAGAAGATTTAAAGAATATTTTATTGTTTTAAACTATATTCATAAAACGTATAATATAAACTGGAAAATTTCTTCTCATCAATGGATATTAGATAGTTTTATGGCAAAGTATAGGTTAAATCAAATTTTCAGAAAACCTGAATTATTAAAAAACTTTCCAACTACTTACAAGTATTATCTTTTAAAAAAACTAATATCAAAACGTATTAATTAACAATGGCAATTAAAGCATTTACAATTATTAGTGAAAACTATTTACCTCAAGCTAAAACTTTAGCTGATAATTTTATTCAATTACACCCTGATATAGAGTTCTATATTTGTCTTTTTGGAGAAAATACGAAT
The DNA here is from genome assembly GCF_002478465.1 of Empedobacter sp. UBA7494. Lineage (NCBI taxonomy): Bacteria > Pseudomonadati > Bacteroidota > Flavobacteriia > Flavobacteriales > Weeksellaceae > Empedobacter > Empedobacter sp. UBA7494. The sequence continues at coordinate 2,907 of NZ_DLOC01000001.1, read as the reverse complement.
GATGAGTTTCATAAAATCAAGTCTGATTTGTTCTCAGGATATAACTATATTTTATCAAATGAGCTGAATCAAGGCGATTATGCAGTAATGAGAAATCAATATGATAATTTCTCAATGGCTTGTGCATTGAAACCCTATTTTGCTGAATTAATTTTAGAAAAAGATAAACCAAATGGATTGATTTATTTAGATGCAGACTTGTATTTTTTCACACCTTTGACAGATGTTCAAACATTATTAAATAACAAAGAACAACGATCATCTATTATATTAACACCTCATAATGTTTCGATTAAAGAATTTAATCAAGAAATCGAACGAAATATTTCCTTCTTAACATACGGTACATTTAATGCAGGTTTTTTTGCAATAAAAAATAATCAGTATTCCAAACAATTTATTGATTGGTGGAAACGAATGTTAAACGAACATTGTATCGTCGATTTACAAAACGGCTTATATTGTGATCAAACATGGTTAAATCTTGTTCCAACATTATTCACTAATAGTCTACACATATTAAAGCATTTGGGTTATAATGCAGCTTATTGGAATATTGATGCTGAAAGAAAAATATCAATTAATCCACAGAATAAATATATCGTCAATAATAAAGATTTTTTAGTTTTTTATCACTTTGCAAGATTCAGATATTTTGACACTGAAAATATCATACCTAATGTTAATTTTAGTCAAGTTCTCAATGGAAACATTATTCAAGATTTATATATTCAATATAGAGAATTATTAAAAATAAATAGTTTTGAAACCTTTCAAAGAGAGATTGATACTATTCAAGAAAGTAAAGTAGAAAAAGAGTCTAAAATAATTCAGTTGAAAAATAAAATCAAATGGAAGATTATAAGAATAATACAAAAGATGTAGAAAATGTAATGTTTTCTATTTTAATTGCTCACTACAATAATTATAATTTTTTTATTAACTGTTATGAAAGTATATTAAATCAAACTTTTCAAACTTTTGAAGTCATTATTCTTGATGATTTCTCTGAAAAAGTCCAGTACAATTCAATTCTTGAATTAGTTAAAAATGATAAAAGATTTAAAATTTATCGTAATGAATCTAATAAAGGAGTTGGCTACACAAAACGAAAATTAGCTGAATTAGCTAATGGCGAGATTTGTGGATTTCTAGACCCAGATGATACAATAGAATCAAATGCCATTGAAGTGATGGTGTCACATCATGAAAAAAATCCAAATGCATCAATAATCAACTCGAATTTAAATTTTTGTAATGAAAAACTTGTAAAAATAAGTTCAACTAATATTGAACAAATTCATCAAAAAAATGAATTCTTTTTTAATTTTAGAGGAAGCATTAGCCATTTTGCTACTTTTAAAAAAGAATTCTATTTAAAAACAACAGCTATTGATCCATATTTTAGGATAGCTGAAGATCAAGATTTGTATTTAAAACTATATGAAGTAGGAGATAGTGTTCAAATTAATGATGTTTTGTATAACTATAGATTAAACTCTTCAAGCCTTACTAATTCCTCAAAACAAGAAATATCTAGATATTGGCATTGGGTAGCTGCTATAAAAGCAGCAGAACGTAGAGGTGTTAATATAGAAGAACTGTTTATTGATAATTTTGTAAGTAAGAAAGACTATGACAACACTTCAACTAAATTAGAATTACTAAAAAAATCAAGACTACTTAAGCTGTTGAATAAATTAGGACTATTTAAAGCATATAAACACCTATAATTAGAAAAGACTCATCTTAATCGGTAACAGCCTTACTCTACAATAAAACGTGATTGCTAACCTCCACTAATCTACATTTAGCAAGAAATACTAAACTATCAGCCTATATAAAACAAATTCAAAAAAAAATTAAGCAATCAACAAACTTATTCAGCCCCATTATAGCCAACATACATAAACTATCACCACAGATTCCTATAAGAAAACACCTCTTTAAGGCGACTTAGAAGCGACATAAATGTAGCACAGAGGTAGCATAGAACTACTATAAAATTAACTTGAGAATACAGTAACAAAAGTAAAAATCAACTAAGAAGGAGAAAAATAGAAATAAATTTACTAAATTTAATCAATTGATTTTCAATATTTAAATATAATAAATTTATGGCTAAAACAGATAATGAATTTAATATAAATGGTAAATTAGGAAATTTAATTTTTTTTCAACGTAACGGTAAATCTTTTGTCAAAAAATATGCAGGCGGATTTGTTAACAGTTCAGCACAACAGCATCCAAATACAATAGAAGTTAAGAAACGTTTCAAAGAATTATCAATGTTTTCCGCATCCTTCAAGAAAAACATACTACCATTCAACTGGAAACAAAAAGACGGTACTTTTCACAACCAATTGGTTTCATTCTTTTCTACTATAAAAAAAGAAACCAATCAATCTACCATGTATAGCGCACTTTTAGAAGCCTACAAAAATGGTAAATTACAACATCGTTCACTCAACAAAAATGGTAAATTATCACCATTTTATGTACAATATAATGCACCAACAAATGAATTAAAAATACAAGGAGGTTTAGTATTCCAACACAAATCCAAATTCCCAAACGCTTATTTAGAAATCAGTATAGGATGGTTAGTTTGCACCGAAGAATTAGAGTTAAACCTTATCAATTTTCAAAATTTCTATGTCCTAATGGATAACCTTGTTACACCACTTACAGAAATTAAGTTATCTCCACAAATACAAGAACAACAAAACTCATCAACAACTTTTCCTTTTATCGGAATATCCATTGTGACACAAAATAACGAACAAGCAAAACTCTTTCATCCTTTTCACTATACACTCACAACATTCCTATAAATATGAAAGCATAAACTATAATTAGTAAACAGATTTTCATTGTGAATATCATAATTATCGAATAAAATAAATA
>NZ_DLOC01000018.1:0-20614 GCF_002478465.1 Empedobacter sp. UBA7494 | reverse complement strand
CCTAAATGCACTACGGGTTAATATATTGATTAAGTTTATAAGATTCTAATATTAAATGAATTATAACCTAAAATAAATTATTATGAAAATTACATTAACTTCATTATCGACAAAAAATCTAGCGACATTAGCGCAGCGAACTATCAACTCTTCTCAAGCCGGAAATTACACCATTGTAGAGAACCACCCTTTGTTGCTGTCGCTTATTGCGAGTTATCAAAACTACGACACGGTATACACAAAGTTGACCTACAGTGGCAAAGGAAAAGAGGTGGCGACAGCGGATAAAGAGAGAGATGTTGCATTTAGTAACATGAAGGCTTTCTTGAATGGTTATCGTAAATTGACTTCTGTCGCGAACTATCAAGATGCGGAAGCTTTGTACAAAGTTTTCCAAATGTTTGGACTGGATTTAGACAGATTGAGTTATTCTGCCGAAACAGCTCAATTGAAGAAGCTTATCGAAGAATTAGAAAAGCCAGATAATACATTGCGTATTATCAACTTATCGCTTGTAGCAGCTTTTGATGATTTGAAAACAAAACATACTGATTTTGAGATATTATTTGCGCAACAAGCAGAGGCTAATGCAGATCTTCGTCAAATATCGAGTGCGTCATCTTCTCGAAAAGAATTGGAACAAGTACTGCGATCTTACCTCAATCTAATTACAGCAATGAAAGATGTACCGGATTGGTCTAATTTGTACCACGATTTGAATGAGATTGTGAAAGCAGCAAGAAATAGTGTGTTGCCTGCAAGTTGAACAAGTAAACAAACGAGCCGAAATTGTAAAAATACTAAACGTTAATTATTGAATAATAAAACCTCCACCCAAATTGCTTGGGTGGAGGTTTTTTTGAGATGATTTTTCGAAATATTTAATTAGATTTATAAATAATTAACTACATAATAATGACTAAACTATTAACACTAATTATCTTATTTGTTTTTACAAACTTATTTGCTCAAAAACAATTTACTATTTCTGGAAAACTTGATGGATTTGATGAAAATGCATTGGTCAAAATAAGTATTAATAATGCTCCTATTGATAGTGTCGTATTAGTTAAAGGGGGTTATAAATTAGAAGGAAAATTAAAAGAGGTTCCATCTTCGGTTTATATTACAGTCAAAAATGGAAAAGATTATCATTCTGCACTTCTTTTTATTGGTAATGAAAAAATTACACTAAATGCCACAAAAAAAGATTTTCCTTATGATGTAAAAACTTCTGGATCTGAGTATGACGAGATGAGGTATAAATATGCTCAGTTTGATAAAGATTATACGATAAAACGACGAGAATTTTTAACTGATATGATGTCGCTTCGTGAACAAAATAAATGGAATGATAGTTTACAAAAAACATACTGGGGTAAAGTAGAACCTTATGGTAAAATAACTGCATTAGATAATGAATTTGCAAAGAATAGTCTTCAATTTTATCAAGATAATATAAATTCATACTATACACTTTCATTAGTTAATTCATACAAGACAGAATTGTCAAAAGAAGTTTTAATTGATTTGATGAATAAGTTAGAATCTAAATATAAAAAATCAGCCTATTACAAATCTATCATGACAGATATTAATACAGAAAAGTTAAATATTGGCGACAGTTATATAGATTTTATGGCGTATAATCAATCAAATAAAAAAGTTAATTTTTCAGATTATTTCAAAGGAAAATATGTGTTATTAGATTTTACAACTTTTTATTGTGGATTCTCTTTAGAATCTATTCCTGTTTTAGATCAAATAAAGACTAATAATCGTGATAAGTTAGAAATTGTAAGTTTCTATGTAGATAAAGAAGAAATTGGTTATAAAAACTTTCTTTTAAAACATGCAGAAGATTGGATTTCGCTTTGGGATAAAGAAGGTAGAACAGGAGGTACTTATACAAAATACAAGATTATCGGTACACCAACTTTTTATCTTTTTAATCCAGAAGGAAAACTTATCCTAGCAGATTTTGGATTAGATGAAAAGAAAATTACAGAATCAATCAAATAAAAAAAATCCATCCCAATAAATTGAGATAGATTTTACATTTATAAAAAACTGAAAATTAAAATAATTATTCTTTTTTAATGTCCTGCACTGATTACTTTACCTGCTCCTTTTTTGATAAAGAACAGAATAAATGGAATACAGATTAGGAAAACTACACCCAAATACAAGAAAACATCCATATAAGTTAACACAGTTGCTTGTTTGGTAACTTGTAAATCGAGTAGGTTATAGGCTTTATTTAATGCTTCATTTGGGGCAAAACCTTTACTAATGAAGCTCATTTGTAAATTCTGAATATGTTTTTGTACATCAAAATCGGATGTATCAAGATGCGAAACTAAATTTGTTCGGTGTCCAACTGTCCAACGAGAAATAAATGTTGTAATAATCGCGATACCAAAAGATCCTCCTAACTGACGCATCATTCCTGTAAAGGCAGCTCCTTCACCAATTTGTTGCCCTTTCAAGCTCGAAAGTGAAAGTGTGGTAACAGGTACAAATAATAATCCCAATCCAACTCCACGAACAATTAATGGCCAAAAGAAATGCTCGGAACCTGTGTCTGGTGTTAAGATTTTGTATGACCAAAAACTGTAACAGAAAAAGATAAAGAATCCTCCTGCAACCATGTATTTTGGTGGTACACCTTTTTGTAACATTGTTGCGATGATTGGCATCATGAATGCAGTCATCAACGACGAAGGAATTAATAATAAACCTGCATCAGTTGCAGTCCATCCTAAGATTGATTGTGTATAAATTGGAATAATGAATGTCGATCCATATAATCCAAATCCTAAGATGAAGGATAAAATAGTACCAACTGCTAAGTTGCTATCTTTCAGTACACGTAAATTTACAATTGGATGTTTGAAAACTAATTCTCGCCAAACAAATAAAATGAATCCGAAGAAACTTGCGATACTCAAGGTTACAATTGTCGAATCTGAGAACCAGTCGTCTTGTTGTCCGTGTTCTAATACATATTGTAACGATCCAACTGCAATGGCTAACAAAATAATTCCCAAGAAATCGACTTGGCTTAGTTTTGATTTCTCTGCATATTTTGGGCTACGAACAAATGATATCGTTAACAATACGGCAATAATCCCGATCGGAATATTGATGTAAAATATATATGGCCAAGACCAATTATCAATAATATAACCTCCTAAAGGCGGACCAAGCGTAGGACCAACAATAACTCCCATTCCATAAATTGCCTGCGCTAAACCACGTTTTTCGGGTGGATAACTTTCGGTAATGATAGTTTGCGAAGTTACCAACAGTGCTCCACCACCAAGTCCTTGTATAAATCGGAACAAGATAATTTCCCACAACGTTGTTGCATTTCCACAAAGAAACGAAGAAACTGTAAAAATAATAATCGAAGCCGCAAAATAATTGCGTCGTCCAAATTGTTGCGACAACCAGCTGGTCATCGGTACTACAATTACGTTGGCAATTGCGTAAGCGGTAACCACCCACGCAATATCAGTTAAAGAGACACCCAAACTACCTTTCATGTCATTCATTGCAACGTTAACAATTGTTGTATCAACAATCTCTAACAACGCACACATGATTGCGGTAATGGTGATGATTACACGTCTTGCACCATATTCAACTAAATTATTTTCTTCCATAATTTTTCTGAATAGGTGTTATTACTTTGCAGAAGTATTCGATTTTAAAAGAATATCAGCTTCCACGTTCATACCTGGACGAATCATTTTCAACATTTCATCTTTTTGATCGATAAATTCGATTTTAATAGGAAGACGTTGAACTGTTTTTACGAAGTTACCAGATGCATTATCTGGAGGTAATAACGCAAACTTAGCACCTGTTGCAGGAGATAAAGACGTTACTTTCGCTTTGAATTCGTGTTTTGGATAAGCATCAACTTTGATGATGGCTTCTTGTCCAACTCTAATTTTTTCTAATTGAGTTTCTTTGTAGTTTGCCACAACCCAAATATTATTTGTTGTCACAATATTAAACAAAGATTGACCAGCTTGTACCAATTGTCCTGGTTGTAAATTAATTTTAGAAACTTGTCCATCTTCAGCCGCAATTACATACGTATAAGACAAATATAATTTTGCATTATCGATGTTTGTTTTGCTTTGACCAATTGCTGCTTCCGCAACTTTAATTTGTGCTTTTGAAGCATCAGCTTGTGCTTTCGAAGTGTTCACTTGTTTTGCTGTAGCTTGCGCTTGTTTTGCTGTAGAAGCTAATTGAGCACGAGAAACACCTAATTGTTCTTGTACAATTCGCAATTGTTTTTCTGCTGTTTCTTTTGCTGCTAAAGCTTGCTCGTATTGTTGTTTTGTGATCGATTGATTTTGATATAATTTATTGTAACGATCAAAATCATTTTTCGTTCTCCAAACTTGTACTTTTGCTGCTTCTACATTTGCTTGAGCTGTATTAACACTTGCTTGAGCTGTTTCGATTGTAGTATTTGCTGCAACTGCACCAGCTTCTGTCACTCCAATTGCTGCACCAGCTTGAGAAACACCCGCGTGAGCAACTCCTAATTGACCTTCTGCTTGTAATAAAGCATCTTGCGATTGTTGCAATTTCAAGGCAAATTCAGATCCGTCCAAAACAACTAATGTATCACCTTTGTGAACCATTTGGTTATCTTCTACTAAAATCTTCTGAATGTATCCTGAAACTTTAGGAATAACAGGTGTTATTTTTGATTCAATTTGTGCATCATCAGTAATTTCGTGCGCTTGTCCGTGTAAATATTTATAAACTCCATATCCACCTCCAAGGATGATTAATGCTCCTAAAACGATGATAAATTTTGAATTTATTTTTTTCTTTTCTTGATTATTTTCTTCCATATCGAGAGGTGTTATTGTACGTTTTCTAATAAAATTCCTGTAGTATAGTAATATTCGTAGATCGCTAATTGTTCGTCAGCATCTCCGACAACTTGATTGATTTTTGCTTGCAATTGTTGTACATCCGCTTCTAATAAATCGTCTGTATCAGCCAATCCGTTGTCATTTTTATCTTTTACAATTCTGTAGTTTTCGTTTGCTTGTTCTACAGCTTCCTTGTAAACATTATTTTTCTTTTTTGCTAAATCATACTTTTGAAAAGCTTCGTTCATTTCAACTTTAGCTTTATCAATTGTCGTTTCTTTTTGCATCTCATTTTCTAATTTCTGAGCTTTTGCAATTTCAACTTCTGCTTTATTTTTATACAAAGAAGATAAATCATATTTTAATCCAACACCAACATTTGTTGCATTTGTAACCGAAGCAACTTTATCAATATCCATCGCAATATATCCTGCTGAAACCGCTAATTGAGGGTAATAAGCTGCTTTCGCAATTTTGATTTGACTATCAGCAATCTGATTTTTTACATCATATGATTTAACATCTGTACGATTGACGTAATCTTGAGAATTTTGATTGATGGTTTTCAAGGTTTCTACATTATCAACATGAACGATTTTACTTTCGTCTTGTCCAGTCAATAAATTCAATCGGTAATTGATGTTTTTGTATTGCGTTTCGGCTTCATCAATTGCAACTTGTACATTCGATGCTTGTAATTTTGCTCTCAACAAATCATTTCTCGCGATGATTCCGTTATCCAAAAAGTTTTGAAAATCTTTCACACGTTGATTTGCTCTCACTAAGTTTTCATTCAAAACATCGATAGAACGTTGCGTTTTGTACAATCCAAAATATAAATTGATAGCTTGCCAAACCACATTTTCTTTTGTTGCTTCGATTTGTAAGTTTGATAAATCAACCATTAATTCACTGCTTTTGATTGCATTTTTAATTTTAAATCCTGCAAAAACAGGAACAGATGCACTTGCTTGTCCTAATAATAATTGGTTTGGTTCAACTCCCATTCCTCCACCAGAAGATTGCATCGGAAGTTTGATGTCTACATTTGTTGTCGTAAACAAATGCATGTATTGTCCACTCAACGAAATGTCTGGTAAACGATTGTTTTTCGCGCTTTGTACTTTATACTCATTTGTATTTTTAGCAGCTTCGGCAACTTTCACAGATTTATTGTTCTGCAAACTTTGTTGAATAACTTCCTGCAAAGAAACGTTGGTTTCCTGCGCATGAGCGAAAGTAGCAACAACTAAACAAATCGGTAAGAAAATTTTATTTTTCATCGTATAGTAAAATTGCTTTTAAAGAATCTATTAAATAAGGGTAATATTCTTCGTGAATATGTTCTGTAAACTCTTCATGAGAAGATAATCCCCATTGTTTCATATATGTTTTTTCGTTCAAAATCAAATAAGATGTTCCACCAATAACTACCATTACAACAGCTTCGGCAGGAGCTTTTCGTTTAAAAACGCCTTCAGAATATCCTTCACTAATAATATTTGTGATATATTCTAAATTTTTTGTTTTTAAGTCATTGACTTTACAATCAATTTCTAAAATTGAATCTCTTTTTGAATATTCTCTTGCCATAATTCGATGAAATTCAGGTTTATCCAATATTCTATTCAAATAAGCTTTTAGGATTGACTGTAACTTTTCAAATGGAGAAAGTGTCGAATTTTGTGAAATTGAGGCCAATGATTCATTGAAAGTTGTGATACGCCAACTAAATAAATTCTCGACCAATTTATCTTTTGATCCAAAATAATAGCTAATCATCGCAATATTAATGTTTGCTTCTTTTGCAATTTCACGAACACTTGCAGCATCAATTCCTCGTCTTCCAAAAACTCGTTCAGCCGCGCCCAAAATTTCTATTTGCTTCTCACTTAATTCCATCTTAAAAAAATTGAACGTGCAAAATTAAACAAACGTTTAATTAATTTAAAAAAAATAAGTATTTATTTTAATGATTTTTTATAATTCATTGATTAACTTTTGTCTATGAAAGAAATTTTTCTACATCATATTTGGAAATTGAATCAATTTTCACATCAAAGCTTACAAACTTTTCATGGGGATTTCATTGAAATTGTGAAAGTTGGAAAGTTAAACCATCATTCTGGGCCAGATTTTTTGGAAGCAGAAATCATCATTGGCGATAAATTGTGGATTGGAAGTGTCGAAATGCATGTTAATTCTTCGGATTGGAATTTTCATCAACATTCAAATGATTTATCGTATCAAAATGTGATTTTGCATGTTGTATGGAATCACGATTGTGAAGTTGATATTTTGCGTCAACGTAATGTACAAACTTTGATTTTACAAGATTTTGTAAAACCGGAAATTGTTTTTAATTATCAAAATATTATTAATTCTAAGTTGGATAAAATTTATTGTAAAGAATTTTTAAATTCAATTGATTTGAAGCAATTTTCTTTTTGGTTTGAACGAATTTTAATCGAACGTTTCGAAGAAAAAACAAACGATATTGTACAAATTTTAGAACACAATAATTCGAATTGGGAAGAAACATTGTTCAAAAGTTTGGCAAAGAATTTTGGATTAAAAGTTAATGTAGAAACTTTTGAGATTTGGGCAAATTCTTTTCCGTTCAAAGTTTTGCAAAAAATACAATTTAATGCCCAAAAAGTTGAAGCCTTGTTTTTTGGACAAGCCAGTTTTTTAGAAGAAAACTATGAGAATGATTATTCTAAGCAATTAAAAAACGAATATCAATTCCTGAAAAATAAATATCAATTAAAATCAATTGAAAATAGTTTGTTCCGATTTTCGAAAATGAGACCAATTGGTTTTCCGACGATTCGTTTGGCGCAATTAGCATCGATTTATGTGAATTATCAAAGTTTGTTTTCTGAAATTATTCAGCCAAAAAATTTGAAAGAATTTTATAAAATCTTCGAAAATTTGGAATTAAATTCTTTTTGGGAAACGCATTATACATTTAAGAACGAATCAAAATTTCAACTCAAAAATCTTTCAAAAGATAAAATAAATAATTTGCTCATCAATTCTATTATTCCGATTCGTTATGCTTTTGAGCGACAAAAAGATGAGGTAGAAATTGATTTTTATTTGGATTTATTGAATGAAATGGAAGCAGAAAATAACTCGATTTTAACCAAATTTGAACGAATTGGTTTTGAAAATAAAACCGCAAAAGATTCTCAACAATTAATTCAACTCAAAAAAAGATATTGCTCCGAAAAAAAATGTTTAAATTGCGCTATCGGACAACAAATTTTACGATAAATGAAAGATCAAATAAGGAATTTTACCGAAACAGAATGGTTTAATGTGATTTCGCGATTTGCAGACAAATTGGGAATTCGCGTTGCAAAATTACGTTTAATTTTCATTTATTTAACTTTTGCAACTTTCGGTTTAACATTTGTTGGTTATTTTATCATGTTATTCTTTTTTTGGGTAAAAGATTGTTTTGTTATCAAACGAAAATCGGTTTTTGATTTGTAAAAAATATTTACAAATACTTAAAACCTTTTATTAATTTTAGATTTCTTAATTTGTTAAATATTTGATGGTTATGTCGTTTTCGATATCGTGAGTGTTTGATAAGGATATTATTTTCACTTCTTTTCCAACCAAGATGAAATATTTAAAAAAATCTACTTTTTACCTGAATAAATCGCAAAGATTTGGCTTGTATTTATTATTTGTTTTGATTTTGTTATTTGAGATTTTTCAACATATTTCAGTTGAAAAAGAAACATATCAATTATCAGAAGCAGATAAAGCTTTGCTAGCAAATTATCAAAAAACTCCGAAAAATTATACATTTAATTCTACTTCAAATAAACAAGTAAAAGATTCAATCAAACCCTTTAACCCAAACGAATTATCTTTAGAAGATTGGATGAATTTAGGGTTTTCGGAACGTCAAGCCGAAGTCATTTTGAAATATAAAGGAATTGTTGGCGGAGAATTTACATCGAAAGAACAGCTTAAGAAATGTTATGTTATCGATGAAGGAAAGTATAATGAATTAGCTCCTTTTGTTCTTTTACCAGAACAATCTAAATCGAGTTTTATAGATTATTCATCACCAAAAACTAAAATAGTTTACAAAAATTTCAATCCAAATGATTTGCCACAACAAGGCTGGGAAAAACTTGGTTTTTCGCCAAAACAGGCAGAAATAATCATGAAATATAAACAGATTGTTGGAGGAAAGTTTACGTCGAAAGAGCAATTGAGGAAATGTTTTGTGATTGATGATGCGAAATATGCAGAGATGAAAACGTATATTTTGTTACCAGAAAAATCAAAGGAAGATGAAAGAAATGAGAAGAAACAAAGTGGCAAAAAGATTCAATATATAAAATTTAATCCAAATAGTTATTCTGAAAATGATTGGCAAAAAATAGGTTTTTCGTCTAAACAAGCTGTTTCAATTCTAAAATATAAAAATATTTTGGGAGGACAGTTTAAATCGAAAGAACAATTGAAAAAATGTTATATGATTTCGGACGAAAAATATGCGGAAATGGAACCTTATATTGATTTGCCTGAAAATATAATTTATAAAGCTAAACAGCCAAAAGTTGAACAGTCAAAAAGTGAAGATAAAGTAGCAGAAAAAATAGAAATAAAAGGCAAGTTTAATCCAAATAATTTGAGTCATGAGGATTGGATGAAACTTGGTTTTACAGAGAAGCAAGCAAATACGATTCTTAATTTTAAACGTTCATTAGGTGGGAGTTTTAAAGATGCAAAAACATTGAAAAGATGTTATGCGATAAGTGAAGAAAAGTTTAAGGAAATTGAGCCTTATTTGGTGTTTGAGTGATTATTCATTCATAGGTTGGTTTTAAAAAATAAACGCGTTTTAGGATTTCCTAAACGCGTTTATTGGTTTTTATAATGTCTGATTATTAATAGTTAAATAATTCTTCTAAAGTCAATTCTTTTACTTGTCCAAGTTTTTCAACAGATGGCCAGTCTAAGTTTTCTTTCTTACCAATTAAACCAACATTGAAGTTTTGACCTTTGATATGTTTTTGGAAAAATTGATCCAATTGATCTAATGTTAATTTAGATGTTTGATCGTAAATATCTTTATTGATATCATAATTTAGACCTTTATCTTGTAATGATAACCAATAAAAGAACACATTTGCTTTTGTATAACGACTTGTAGCGATTTGCTTAAGTGCTGCTTGCTTAGAATTATTGAATTGATTTTCTGCTTTTGGCATATTATTCATTAATTCTTTCATTGCGTCAACAGCTTGTGGCAATTTGTTTGCTTGTGTTCCAATTACAGCTCTTACATAATTGTAATTATCTTTTTTATTTGCATTAATGTAATAAGAACCAGCAGAATAAGCCAATGATTTAGACTCGCGAATTTCTTGGAAAACGATAGATGACAAACCTCCACCAAAATACTCATTGAAAATTCCTGTAGATGTCAACAAAGTTGGATCATATTTAGTATCACGAGCAAAGAAATTAATTTCCGCTTGTACCATATCGTAAGGAGCAAAATATACTTTACCATCTGTAGTTGGTTGTGGATATTCTTTTTTCTTAGGATAATCTAAATTTTTTCCGAAATTATGATGTTGTTCAATTGCTTTTTTCGTTTCTGCTTCATTATTTCCGTAATAGAAAATTTGGTGTTTGTAATTAAAGAAATCTTTAATGATTTGCGTTAATTCTTTTGGATCAATAGCTTTCAAATCAGCTTCAGAAATAATATCTCTCGAGCGATTATCTGGTCCGTATTGTGCATAAGTATTTAACAAAGAAGAAATCACGTTTTTGTTCTTTTTAGAATTTTCTCTTGATTTCAAAATTGTTTTCACATATTCTTGATACGATTCATTATTTGCAACGGCATCACTTAAAAGATGTTCAAATAATTTGATTCCGCTTGTTAAGTTCTTTTGTAAACCAGTGATATAAAGAGAAGTTCTTTCTGTACCAGGATTAACTCCATAATCAACACCAATTTTATAAAACTCTTTTTTCAAGTTCTCTGGCGAATATTTGGACGTTCCTAAATAATTTAAGTAATTAATCGCTAAACCAAGCTTTTTATTATTGTCCGATCCCATATCCGCGATATAGTAAACAGAGCTAATATCGTTTGTCTTGTTCTGAATCGAAGTGAATTTTGTATTTTTGATTTTACCTTCGTTCAATTCTTTTTTGAAGTCAACAAAAACTGGTTTAATCTCACTTGATTTGATCTTCATGAAATCTTTGTACCAAGTAGATTCAGCATCACGATTCAATTGAATTGGCGTAATTCCAGGATTCGAAACACGTACCAAATCCTTGTTTTCACCTTGACGTTTGTAAACAATTACATAATTATTCGTATAATTATTCTTTGCAAAGTCCATTAGTTCTTGCTTTGTTACACGACCCATATCATCATATTGATCGACAACTTCTGCCCAAGGAACATCATTGATATATGATTTGTACAAACTTGCTGCTAAAGAACGAGTATTTTCCCAGCTTTTCATACGAGATTTTCTTAAATCATTTACAACTGCTTCTATCATCCAATCATCAAATTCCCCTTTTTTGATTTTTTCAATCTGAGCAATTAATAAATCACGTACTTCTTCTAAACTTTGTCCCTGTTTTGGAGATCCTGAAAAAGAATGCATACCATAATCTCTAAAGAAAGAAGAAGAGCTTCCTGCTCCTAATGTTTTTTGCTGTTGATTGATATTTAAGTCGATTAATCCAGCTGTAGAATTACTTAAAATATAATCAATTAATGTTACATATTTTGCATCAGAACTTTTTGCTCCGTTAAAACGGTAAGCAAACTGAACACGTTCCGAAGATGGACTAAAAACTTCGCTTGTTACAATTTTTTTAATCGGCTCTTCTTTTGCAACATATTGTGCAGGAGCTGCTTTTGTAGCATAATTTCCAAAATATTTGTCAATCATTGGAACAGCCGTATCAAAATCGAAATCACCAATCAACATCACAGCCATATTGCTCGCTACATAATATTTATCGAAATAATTATGAATTGCAACCATTGATGGATTTTTTAAATGTTCTGAAGTTCCAATAGTTGTTTGAGTTCCGTAATGCGATTTTGGAAATAAGGTTTGCATTAGTTTATAGTAAACTAAACGTCCATCATTGTCTTGAGAACGATTAAATTCTTCGTAAACGGCTTCTAATTCAGTATGAAAAAGACGTAAAGTTAATTCTCTAAAGCGCTCAGATTCTACTGTTAACCATTTTTCTAATTCGTTATTCGGAATATTATTATGATAAATTGTTTCTTCTAAAGATGTATGCGCATTAGTTCCTGATGCTCCCAAAGATGAAATTAATTTATCGTATTCGTTTGCCACAGCATATTTGGATGCTTCTTGCGAAACTTGATCAATTTTTTTATAGATTTCTACTTTTTTTGCAGGATCTTTTTCTGCTTTGTGCTGTTCGTATAAATCTGAAATTTGTTGGATCAAAGGTTTTTCAACAGCCCAATTTTGTGTTCCGATTTTTGAAGTTCCTTTAAAAACCATATGCTCTAAGTAGTGAGCCAAACCAGTATTGTCTTCTGGATCGTTGTTAGAACCTGTTTTTACAGCTATATGAGTTTGGATTCTTGGTTCGTCTTTTATTTGAGCCAAATAGATTTTCAAACCATTTTTTAGCGTATAAATTCTTGTATTTGAAGGATCATTTTCTACCATTTCGTAGGTATATCCTTTATTGTCAGTTTTTTTCACTGTTTTTAATTGTGCGTGAGTAAATACAGAACCAAAAATGATTCCGCAGATCAAAATAGATTTCCTCATGTATTAATTTTTTAAGTTGCTTAAAAGTAATACATTAAAACGAATAAGAGAAAACTATTTTCGATATAGAGTTATTTTGTTAATCTAAAACCAATCATTGTAAATATTAATCCAATGAGTACACTCAAAAAAATATAAATAATTGGTGCGATGTAATTTTGTTGTTGAATTAAGTTGAAATTTTCATACGAAAAACTTGAAAATGTCGTGAAACCTCCACAAAATCCAGTTATCAATAAAAAATTGAAATAGGTATTTCCTAAACCATTTTTGATTGAATATCCATATAAAGTGCCAATCAAAAAACAACCGATAATATTTGTCAAAAACGTAGCAAATGGAAAAGGTTGCGAATAATATTTTCCGATTCCGTATGAAATTAAAAATCTTGCAACACTACCAAAAGCGCCACCTAAACCGACAAATAGTATAGATTTTAAGAGATTCATTACGCCATCCAACTATATAAAATTCCTATTTTTTTCCATTTATTATTTTCAAGTTTTAATAAAATTAAATTTCCACCTCCGCTTAATCCATTTGGATTATCAAGTTCGTAAATGATAGCATAATTTTTATTTTTTGAAATAAATGGATTTGAATATGTGTATTTATTATTTTTTTTAGATTTAAAAGAAAATTTATGATTGATATTTTTTCTTAGATTAATATTATTGAAATCAAATTCATTTTTTACAATTTGATAATTAATCAATTCATTATCGATTAAATCTTCTTCAAATGTTAGTTTATAGTATTCATCAATTAGAACTCTTAAAAAGTCTTCGTTTGAAATAATTTTATTTGAAACTTTAGATGAATTATTTTCAACAGAAATGTAATCTTCTAAAACTTTTACTTGAGCAAAACTTATAGAAGAAATAAAAATTAATAGTATAGATTTTAAGAGATTCATTAAATTCTATTAACAATTTTAATTAAAGCTAAAAATAGTAAAATGATGAATGAAATAATTCCTAAAAAGAATAAACCTAATCCAAAATAAGCAATTGTAATTGTTCCAATATTCCAACCGATTAAGTTGATTGAATAACCTATCAAAATCAGTACTACTGAAATCAATAAAAATTTGAAATTATTTACTTTTTCTAAATTCATCATTTCTAAAGATGCGAAGCTAAAACAAGTTCAGCTTGACATCTGTATTTTATTTTGAGTATTAAATATAAAACTATTTTTCGATAAAATTCTTCACAGCAATCGCAACTTTTGCTCCGTCCATTGCGGCAGAAATAATTCCACCCGCATAACCAGCTCCTTCAGCACAAGGAAATAAACCAGAAACTTGCGTATGTTCTAAGGTTTCTTCATTTCTCGGAATACGAACAGGCGAAGAAGTTCTGGATTCTGTTGCGACAATATTTGCGTTTTCGGTATAGTAACCATTCATTTTTTTACCAAATGTTTGAAAACCTAATTTCAAAGATTGATGAACTTCTTTTGGTAAAACTTCGCTCAATAAACCTGATGTTAAACCTGGTAAATACGAGCAATCATTTAATGAATTAGATAATTTCCCTGAAACAAAATCGGTCATTCGTTGTGCAGGTGCTTTTAATTTACCTCCACCAACTTGCCACGCTTTTTGCTCGACCATTTGTTGAAATTTCATTCCAGCCAAAGGTCCAGTAAAACCATATTTAGCAAAATCTTTTTCATCAACAGTTACAACCATTCCCGAGTTTGCAAAAAATCCGTCACGTTTGGAAGGCGACCAACCATTTACCACTAATTCTCCTTCATCTGTAGATGCGGGCGCGATAATTCCACCAGGACACATGCAAAAAGAGAAAACGCCGCGACCTGCTTCTTGTGAAACTAATGAATACGAGGCAGGAGGTAGAAATTCATTGCGCTCCGTTCCAATTGGACAATGGTATTGAGCAGAATCAATCAAGCTTTGGTGATGTTCTACACGAACGCCTAAGGCAAAAGGTTTTGCTTCAATTAAAACGTTCTTTTCATCTAACATTCTAAAAATATCACGAGCCGAATGTCCCGTTGCTAAGATCAAAGAAGAAGTTTTTATCTTTTTATCATGATTGATTTCAATTCCTTTGATTTGATTATTCTCGATGATAATATCCGTTAGTTTTGTATCAAACCAAACTTCACCACCACATTCGATAATTGCTTCGCGCATGTTAGCGATAATTCCAGGTAATTTATTTGTTCCGATATGTGGATGCGCTTCTTGTAAAATACGTTCTGTTGCACCGAAATGTACAAACCATTGCAAAGATTTCAGGATATTTCCACGTTTTGTAGAACGTGTATATAATTTTCCGTCCGAATAAGTTCCAGCGCCTCCTTCGCCATAACAATAGTTTGATTCAGAATTTACTTTTCCTTCTTTATTCATTGCTGCTAAATCACGACGACGATCACGAACATTTTTACCACGTTCGATGATAATTGGTTTTAGACCGTGTTCTATTAATTCTAACGCAGCAAATAATCCAGCAGGACCAGCACCAGCAATATAAACTTCGTGTTTGTTTTCTACATTTTGGAGATTTGGATGAAACTCGAAAGCATCAGAGAATTCTTCATTTACAAAAACATTGACTTGTAATTGGGAAATAATATTTCGGCTTCGTGCATCTAAAGAGCGACGAATAATTTGGTAAGCATTGATATTCTCCGGTTTTGTTTTAACAGCAGATGCTAAACGTTGTTTCAGAAGTTTCTCGTTTGCAGCTTCTGTAGGAGATATGCGTATCGTTACATTTTGAGGCATAATTATTGACTAAAAAATAAAGTACAAAATTAGATGAAAAAGCGCTTAGTTGAATAGCTTTATAACTGTTTTTATCAAAAAAATAAATAAAATCATCCATCATAAAATGAAAAAAACTTTATTATTAATTGTAAGTGCAACTTTGTTGACAGCGTGTGCAACAAATGCAAGTAAAGAACAAACGATCAATTTAGATACAATCGAAAATGTAAAAACGATTAAACTAAATGAAGGTGATCAGGTAAAATTAGAAGTTACTGCTAATCCTTCCACTGGTTATGACTGGTTTACTTCTGAACCAGAAGATTGTAGTGTGAAAATTGTTGATAAGTCAAATGTGAAAAATCAAAAAGAAGGAGTGGTAGGTGCGCCGAGTAAAAATGTATACACTGTGAAAGCGGGAAGCAAAGGCGAATGTACAATTCAGTTTGATTACAAAAGAGGCTGGGAGGAAGCTGCACCAACTAATACAAAACAAATTACATTTATTGTGAAATAAAAAAAATCCACTCATTGAGTGGATTTTTTTAGTTTATTATCTTACAAATTAGATTCCTAATTTTTTCAACGTTTGTTTTAGAACACCGTTTTTATGAACTAAAATATTTGTTGTTTTGTACTGAACAAAAGCTTTTGTTACATAAAGATATCCTTCGTAATCGTTAGTTAAACCCCAAGAGTTTTTCACGATATAGTAATCTTTTCCGTTTTGATCTTTCGCAATACCAACAATGTGCATTCCGTGATCATCAGTCGTTTGGTAATCATCAAAAGCAGCTTGACGCATATCTTCTGTAATTACTTTTTCTGGTTTTGGACCTTTGAACATATCTGCTTTTTGTTGCGCATTCATATCTGCAAAATCAACTTCTGGTACATACGCTACACCATTTTTCCAGCTAAATCCTTTTTCAGAAACGTCTGTTGCCCAAGCAACTGTAAATCCGTTTTTCAAAGCATAATCAATGTTGTCAGTCATCTCTGTCATCGGAACATTGTAGAAAGATTCGTATGCCCAGTTATCAGGAATCGCTAATACAAACGGTTTGTAATAGTCATGATCTTTGAAAGATGTAATCGCAACATAATCGTTTGGATTAATTCCTACCACTTGATCAGCAAATGTACGTGGTGTATATTTTTTTCCGTTGTATGTAAATTCTTTTGGATATTCTCCTAAATAGCTATCCAAAACAGCTGTATAGGCTTTCTCCCAGTTTGGTGTTAATTTACCATTTGGATTTGCAACAACCGCTTTCAAAACTCCTTCTTGAATGGCAGCCATTTCACCAAATTGATTAATTTTTGTTCCATAATTCAGACCTGTATAAGTTTCCGTTGGAACAGCTCCATATTTTTTGATTGTATTCAAAACATCATAGAAAGAACCTCCGTCACCTAAAGTTGTTGCACCATGCATACGTACATATTGTTTTCCTTTCTCAACATATGTATTTCTCGCATTGAAAATTGGAGACAATTGAATAGGTTGTTTTCCCATTCTTAACATTTCTGATTCGAAGAAAGAATTTCCTGAATATGACCAACAAGTTCCTGATGAACCTTGGTTTTCTACTGGAGTTTTAGCTAAATTGATAACGTCAGTAAATTTGAAAGCTTCTTTACTATTTTCACTAACATTTTTGTTCAGAGAATTAACTAAATTGTCTTGTGCAGACGCCAATTGAGCTGAAGCTAAAAATAAAGCTGAAGCTAAAACTGGATAAAAAATTTTACGCATTTTTAAATTTATTTTGTGTGAGTATTTTATAAGTAGCTAATTTCACGAAAATGTTAACAATAAACCTATAAAAATTTATAGTTTTTTTAATAAAAATTCTTAGTAATCATTTATACAATACATTTGGAAAGCTAAAACAACCTTGTTTATGATAAAAGTTTCTTTACGGACATTACAAACAGATATGTTTTAGATTAATGTAAGTTTACATTTATTACAAACGGACATGTTTTAGACTAATGTAGTCATAGATTTATTATAAACAACCTTGTTTGTAATCAAAGTTTCTTTACGGACACTACAAATAGATGTGTTTTAGATAAAACTATATTTAAGTTTTAAGTTGATTAAAAGTAACCTTCAAGGTTAAGGATTTTGTTCAATTAATGAATTAAATTTATTAATGATTTTTAAAGGCAAAGGATATTCAATTAGATAATTTTCCCAATAATTATTATAATAATTAGAAGAACTAAAATTGATTGAATTGTATTTTTTTCTTCCATTATCAAAATCAGAAAGAAGTTCTTTAGTAAGAAAAATTTCTGTGACGATTTCTTTTTTGCTTCCAAATAAATCTTCATTTTGTATTAAAGTAAAAGATTGAGGAATTCCCTTTTTATCCCATTTTCCGTAATTATTTAGAGTGACTTTTATATTTTTTTTACTAGAAAAATTTAAAACAAAGTTTATACTATCATTCTCAATTCCTTGATAATATTTACCAAATATAGAATCTCTACTGTTATAAACATCAAAATTATCTTTAGAAATTTCTACTTTTTTATATTTTTCATGACGATTATAACTAGGAATATTCCAAAATCCATAATAATCATTCATTATAGATACTTGCGTTTTTTTACTATTACTTTTTATCTCAGGATTATAAAAGTTTCTGTATTGTAAAACATACCTTTTTACTTTTAATTTATCTTTAAATTCTTCCTTTGGATAAAGATAATAAGCTTCACCATCTACAAAATCTGTTAAACTATCATTTTTGATTATCCAACTTCTAAAATAAGATTTTAATAAAATGTATTTTGTTTTATTCTGAATATTGACTTCATTTAAGTTTATAATATCATCTTTTTGACAAAATAAAGTTGGACTAAAGAGTAAAAATAGTAGCGATAAATATTTCATTATACAATGTTTATAAAAACAAAAGTAAAATATTTTTTTAAAACTGACTTAATATCCCAAAATGGATTTTAGATTCTTTGAAGTCGAATGAAGTTTCGTCTGTTTTACCAACTGCATAACTCAAATTGAAAATTCCCATCTTCGTTAAAAAAGAAATTCCAGTTCCGAAACTTAACAATGATGTATTTAGATTTGCGCGTTTGTTATCAATAAAACCATAATCGGCGAAAAGTCCAATATAAAAAGCTTCGCTTGGAACAAAACGATAATCTGCACTCAAAAATCCGTACATATTTGTTGTAATACTTTCTTCGTTAAAACCTCTAAAACTACCAAAACCACCAATTCTGTACAATTCGTTTTCGGAGAAATCATCGTCTTTCGTGAGCAAACCTCTAAATTCTGCACCAGCTTTTAAGAAATGCTTTTTGGATAATTCGAATAAACGAAACGTTTTTAGACCAACTTCAACTTGATTGACGGTTTTATTTTCCAAATCTTCTGTCCACGAAAAATTCTTTTCCTTTTTACGAATCGAATTTACCGCAACATTCAACATCGATTTTACTTCCATCAAACGAAAAGGATGTTTCAGGAAATAGTGATAACTCAAACCAAAACCAATTTTCGAATAATCGTCATAGCTCGATTTTAGATAAGAATCATCTTCCAGCAAAAAGTTAGACGATTGTATAATTCCGCTTACACCAATATTCGAGTTGAGGTTGAGTTGATAAAATAATCGCTCCGAAAAATCTAAATTCACAAAAACAGAATCTTGCTTGAAAAGCTTGAAATTCGTTTCCGAACCAATCGCAGATTTGAACAAA
Source organism: Empedobacter sp. UBA7494 (assembly GCF_002478465.1). NCBI lineage: Bacteria > Pseudomonadati > Bacteroidota > Flavobacteriia > Flavobacteriales > Weeksellaceae > Empedobacter > Empedobacter sp. UBA7494. The sequence goes on along the minus strand of NZ_DLOC01000018.1, from coordinate 1,394 downwards.
TAAGGAACTTTAACACCAATATTCAACGACGTATTTTTATTCGCTGTTCCAATCCAATTTAACCTGATTTCTTCCAAACTATTGAACACATTGTTCAACGAAAGTTGTACATTTCCGTTCAATCTAAAATCGCCGTTATCATCTGTTCCAAAACCTAAAACACCATCAAAATAATTTGAATTTACTTTGCGAGGATACAAATATAAAATCGTAGAATCAGGCTTAAATAAAGTTTGTAGTAATTGCGCTTCTGCAATATAATTGGTTTGTTGCATTAATGTAGAAATTGTTGCCAATTTCTGTTCATTGTATACTTCGCCAGTTTTTATATTGAGTCCATGACGCAAATAACCTTTGGATAATTTTTCGTAACCAACCAATTTTACACCATCAATTTTGCGCTGATTTCCTTTGTCTAAAACCAATTCAATTTTCTGTTTATTTTGTTCAAAACCATTTGGAACAAGTTTTATTTGCGCAAACGGATAACCTTGATTAGTGTTGGTTGTTGCTATTTTATTTAGAATAGAATCTAAATTATTTGTTGGGAAATAATTATTTTTATTTTCGAACAATTCATTGTTTTTCACCCAAATTGTTTGGTACAATTTTCCTTTATTTAGATAAACTTTTTCATTTTTTATCGAATCAATCGTCAAAGTATAATAACCTGTTTTTTGAAGCGAATCTAAAGATGAATCAAGATTTTTGCTTTCGAAATCTTTTGTATACGATTTTGTATCATCATTATACCGTAAAAAATGATATGTTTTTTCTTGTCCAAAAAGAAAAATAGTTTGGATAAAAAAGAAGAATATGTAGCCTAAAAATCGCATTGTTGCTTATAATAACGTGTAAAATAGATGTTAAGTATTTGTTTTACTGATATCTATTAGTGTTCATGTGGAAATTAAAAATTATTTTTGACTTCAAATTTAAGATGAATGTTGAAATTATTTAAAATTACTGGATATTTAGAAGCTATTTCTGCGATAGTTTTGTTTTTTATCGCAATGCCAATGAAATATATTTGGGAAGATCCTACATGGGTAACACACGCAGGACGCGTACACGGAGGATTGTTTATAGCTTATATTATATTGGTTTATTTATTGAAAGAAAAATACAATTGGTCTTGGAAAATTTTTATGATCTTTTTTATCGCAGCAGTTATTCCTGGAGGAACAATTTGGGCGGAAAAAAGATTAATCGAAGGCAAAAAATATAAACAAATGTTGGCTGAAGAAGCGAAATAAGACAACGATTAGATAAAAAAGTAAAAACCTTAAACGTAATTGTTTAAGGTTTTTTTATGTTTTAGGAATCAAATTTTTCTAAATAAAAAAAGCCGAAGATTAATTTTCGGCTTTTATAGAGCGGGAAACGAGACTCGA
>NZ_DLOC01000082.1:1190-8626 GCF_002478465.1 Empedobacter sp. UBA7494 | reverse complement strand
TTATTAAATCCACAATAAAGTGAATACATTATTATACATAATAGCAAAAATTAACAATTATTTATTTTTTTAAGAAATTTTTAAAAAAAATTATGAATAATTATGTTAAAAAATTGTAAGAAATTTTTGTTTACTTATATTTGAATAAACAAAAAAATACAGCCTATAGATTTAATTCTACTTTAAAAATTAACAATTGCTACTATGAACTATGAAGACGACTCTTTATTAATCCAAGATTATTTAAGAGGTAATGAAAATGCTTTAGAAACATTGATAGAGAAATACAAAGGAAGAATCTATAGTTTTATATACTCTAAAGTCTTAGATAAAGATGTCACTGAAGATATATTTCAGGACACTTTTATCAAAGTAATCCTTACATTAAAAAGTGGACGATATAACGAAGAAGGTAAATTTTTGCCTTGGGTTATGCGTATTGCTCACAATTTAACTATTGACTATTTTCGATCAAACAAAAGAATGCCAACGGTTAGCGAAACTGTTGGTTACAATGAAGAATATAATATTTTTGACTTTATTGGTATAAGTGATGAATGTTCTGAAACTAAAATCATTAAATCACAAATTGAAAATGATTTAAGAAATTTAGTCACTCAGTTACCAGAAGATCAAAGAGAAGTATTAGAACTTAGAATATTTAAAGAATTAAGTTTTAAGGAAATTGCAGAAGAAACTGATGTTAGTATAAATACAGCATTAGGGAGAATGCGATACGCTATTATCAATCTTAGAAAAGTGATTTATAATAATAACATTATTTTAACAGTTGATTAAAAAATAAACTTATCTTATTAGCGTTTTTTAAGTAAAATAAGTTATTTATGATTGGATTTTATTCAGAAAATCAAGAACCGCAACAGTTTACTATAATCAAAATATTATCTTTTTCAAAGGCAATTAAGTTTATTAAATCAACGATATTACATGAGGATTATATCATTAATTTAAATTAATTTATTTTAATAAAGATTAGAAAAGCCTGAAATTTTATAAATTTTAGGCTTTTTATATATCTATAATTTGAAACAAAAAAAGACTACTTAAATAAGTAGTCTTTAATATTTATAGAAAATTTTTATTTTGCAACAAATGTTGACGCAATACTCAGTTCATCCATTTGAGTTTGGTCAATCGGAGATGGAGCATCAATCATGACATCACGACCTGAATTATTTTTAGGGAATGCGATGTAATCACGAATTGTTTCAGAACCATCTAAAATTGATACAAAACGGTCAAAACCGAATGCTAAACCTCCGTGAGGTGGCGCTCCGTATTTGAAAGCGTTCATTAAGAAACCAAATTGCGCTTCTGCTTGTTCTGGCGTAAATCCTAATAATTCAAACATTCTTGCTTGAACTTCTTTATCGAAAATACGAATAGAACCTCCACCGATTTCATTACCATTTAATACTAAATCGTATGCATTTGCACGAACTTCACCTGGATTAGTTGCAATTAATTCCATATCCTCTGGTTTTGGAGAAGTAAATGGATGGTGCATTGCGTGATATCTTTCAGATTCTTCGTCCCATTCTAATAATGGAAAATCGACAACCCATAATGGTGCAAAAACTTCTGGATTACGTAATCCTAAACGCTCTGCAATTTCCATACGTAAAGCCGATAATTGCGCACGAACTTTGTTTGTATTTCCTGACATTACCAACATTAAGTCACCTCGTTTTGCGTTCATACGCTCAGCCCAAGCTGCTAAATCTTCTTGTGAATAAAATTTATCTACAGAAGATTTGAACGTTCCGTCTTCGTTATAACGTGCCCAAACAAGTCCAGTTGCCCCAATTTGAGGACGTTGAACCCATTCAATTAATTTATCAATTTCTTTACGTGTGTAAGCATTACAACCTTCGGCAGCAATACCAACAATTAATTCTTGCTCATCAAAGATTTTAAAATCTTTTCCTTTCGCTAAGTCTGTAATTTCACCGAACTCCATTCCAAAACGGATATCTGGTTTATCATTTCCATAAAGCCGCATTGCTTCTGCAAATGTCATTCTTGGAAATTGATCAAATTCTAAACCTTTAAAAGTATGTAATAAATGTTTAGCTAAACCTTCGAAAACATTCATGATATCTTCTTGTTCAACAAATGACATTTCACAGTCAATTTGTGTAAACTCTGGTTGACGGTCTGCACGTAAATCTTCGTCACGGAAACATTTTACAATTTGAAAATAGCGGTCAAGACCTCCTACCATTAATAATTGTTTGAATGTTTGTGGCGATTGTGGTAATGCATAAAATTCACCTGGATTCATACGAGATGGAACCACGAAATCACGCGCACCTTCTGGCGTAGATTTGATTAAAACTGGAGTTTCAACTTCTACAAATTCTTGTGCATCTAAATATTTACGCACTTCCTGCGCAACTTTAGAGCGGAAGATTAATTTTTCTTTTACTGGATTACGACGAATATCTAAATAACGATATTTCATACGGATATCTTCTCCACCATCTGTATTATCTTCAATTGTAAATGGAGGCAATGCAGATTCATTCAAAATTGTAATGTTTTCTGCTAAGATTTCAATATCCCCTGTTGGAATGTTTGGATTTTTTGAAGCTCTTTCGATTACAGTTCCTGTAACTTGAATTACGAACTCGCGTCCTAAATGACGAGCAGTTTCAAATAATTCTTTCGAAGAACGTTCTTCATCTAAGATGATTTGTGTAATTCCATAGCGATCACGTAAATCGATCCACATCATAAAACCTTTGTCACGTAGCGTTGATACCCAACCGCTTAACGTTACTTTTTCATTAATGTTGGCTTGTGTTAATTCACCACAAGTATGAGTTCTAAACATTTGTCGTCAAATTTATTGAACAAAGGTAAAGTTTTGAGGTGAAATAAAGAAGTTATATAACTTATTTGAGAAAATAAATTTAATAAAAAGAAGCGATTCAATTTTGAATCGCTTTAACTATTATGAATTTTGATTTCTCAACTTACTATGTTTATAACCGTAAGTGAAATAAATTGTTAAACCAATTGCAATCCAAACCAAGAAGATCATCCAGTTTTTCAATCCTAATTGCGCCATCATATAAAAACAACACAACATTCCTGCTAACGGAATAATAGAAGTTCTTTTGAAAAATGTTCTAACTACCATAAAAACATAAATCATTAAGAATAGAATCATTGGAATTTTGTGTTTGAAAACATCCCAACCTTTTTCCATCTTCTTATCTTCATAAACTGGTAATTTGCTCAACGTAGATTTATATTGTTCTAGTGATAATTGTGCCAAATAATCATCCAAAAATTCAATTTCAGATCCTGTTAATTCATTAATTGTTGCATAAGAATCTTTTAATTCTTTTGGCGATAACGAGCTTACAAAATGTTCAACTGGCATAGGTTGCGGTTTATTCGTAAAGAAATCAATCGAATCATCTTTAAATGTTGTTGCGCATAAAAATACAATCACAGCAGTTACAATTGGCATAATGTATTTTGCATTGATAAAAGGCGTTTTAAAATTTCCTCTTTTCGCATTTGGATCGGCATCCATACGAAGTACAGCAGCACAAACTAACACAAAAGCAAACAAAGTTCCGATAGAACAAGCATCAACAACCAATTCCAAATCTGTAAATAAAATAGGAACTCCAACTACAAATCCAGTAAAAATAGTTGCAAAAGAAGGCGTTTTAAATTTTGGGTGAATGGTAGAAAATTTCTTTGGCAATAAACCATCACGAGACATTGTCATCCAAATACGAGGTTGTCCAATTTGAAAAACAATAAATACACTTGCCATCGCTACTACAGCAGAAAAAGCAATAATTCCTGCCAACCATTTTAAATCTTGAATTTTATCGAAAACATACGCCAAAGGATCTCCAACATTCAATTCAGAATAATGAACCATTCCCGTAATCACCAAAGCAATCAGTACATATAAAACAGTACAAATAATAATTGAAGCAAAAATTCCACGAGGCAAATCACGCTTCGGATCTTTACATTCTTCCGCAGTTGTACTAATCGCATCAAACCCAATATAAGCGTAAAAAACAGAAGAAACTCCAGCCAAAACACCTCCTATTCCATTCGGTGCAAAAGGATTCCAATTATCAGGATTCACATAAAAAGCACCAACCACAATTACCAAAAGTACCACTGCTAATTTTAACACAACCATTGCGTTACTTGCTTTTCTCGATTCATTAATTCCACGATAAACCAAAGCTGTAATCAAAAAAGTAATGATTAATGCAGGAATATCCACCACTAAATTAAATCCTAAATATGGAGCATCTTTGAAAGCTAAATATTTCGGAATCTCTTGTGCATAAGGCGAATTTGCAATTCCTTCTAATGTTTTACCTTTCGCTAATTCATTCGAAACAAACTCAAAACCTTCTCTCGCAGTGAAATAATCCATTGTCATCCATTCTGGCAGATGCAATCCCATTCCGGAGAGCAAGGTGGTAAAATAATCACTCCACGAAATCGCGAGAACAATATTTCCAATCGCATATTCCATAATCAATGCCCAACCAATTACCCAAGCAAATAATTCTCCAAATGCAACATAGCTATATGTATACGCACTACCCGAAACAGGTACTAACGAAGCAAATTCTGCATAAGCAAATGCTGTGAAACCACAGGCTATTGCTGTAAAAATAAATAAGAAGATAACTGCTGGTCCACCTTCAAAGCTTGCTCGACCAATAGTACTAAAAATACCAGCTCCAACAATTGCGGCGATACCAAAACCTGTTAAATCTCGAACACCTAAAGTTCTTTTCATTGTAGTCGTGTTCTTTGCAGATTCTGCTAAAATGGATTCGACAGATTTTTTTCTGAATAATTGTGACATAATTTATTTAAAAACGGGCAAATATAAAAAAGACAATCCCAAAATCGGATAGAATCCGTATAAATATTGGTTTTTTATTCAAATTTTCTTTTTTATTCTGCTTGGTTAGATTAATTTTAAATTTAATTCAAAAAATTAACATGAAACAATTTTTATTTGCAATTGCTTTAACTGCTACTTTAGTAAGTTGTGATTCTACAAAACCAATTTCTCAGGAGAAATATCAAAAGAGTCTTGTAAAATATACAGACAAAATTTCTGAAGCTGAATTAAAAAAACAGCTTTACATCATTGCTGCGCCTGATATGGAAGGTAGAAATGCTGGAACTGAAGGCGAAATAAAAGCGGGAAACTATATCTCTAATTATTACAAAGAATTAGGAATTAATGGACCAAATAATAATTATTTCCAAATTATTCCTGCTGGAACTTTTAACCGAGTAAAAGGTCAAATGAGAAATGTGATGGGATTCATCAAAGGATCAGAAAAACCAGAAGAAATTGTGGTGATTTCGGCACATTATGATCACGAAGGAATAAAAGATGGAAAATTATATGCTGGTGCTGATGATGACGGTTCTGGAACTGTTGCTGTGATGGAAATTGGTCGTATTTTCCGCGAAGCTGAGAAGAAAGGAATCCGTCCAAAACGTTCGGTTTTATTGTTACATGTTTCTGGTGAAGAAAAAGGTTTATTAGGTTCTAAATATTATTCGGAGCATCCAATTTTTCCTCTTGCAAATACAATTGCAAATGTCAATATTGATATGATTGGGCGCGTAGATTATGAGCACAACGAAAAAACAAGAGATTTTGTGTATGTTATTGGATCTGAAATGTTGTCTTCTGATTTACACAAAGCTGTTTTAGCGGCAAATGATGGTCTAGGAATTGATTTGGATATGCGTTACAATACACCAGATGATCCAAATCGTTTTTATTATCGTTCGGATCACTACAACTTTGCAAAACATAATATTCCGTCTGTTTTCTTTTTCAATGGAGTGCACGATGATTACCACAAACCAGGAGATACGCCAGATAAAATTGAATATGATTTATTGACACGTCGTACAAAATTAGCTTTTAATACAATTTGGATTTTAGCAAACGCCGAAAATAGACCAGTTGTAGACAAAGAATCTCCAATGCCTTCGACAAGATAATTATTAAGAATATAAAGGACACTATCTCACAAACTGTGTAAGTAAAATAACTTGGGTTGAACAACTTAAGTCATTTTTTATTAACTTTAAAAACACAGTTTGTTATGAAGGAAGAATTATTTTCAGAAGAATTTTTCAAGCAGTTTAAAACTAGCGAAGAATTATCAAGTTTTTTACAAAACCTTCAAAAACGCGCAATCGAAACGATGCTCAAAGGTGAATTGGACGGGCATTTGGATTATCCTAAACACGATAAATCGAAAGATACGAATAGTCGAAATGGCTATGGCACAAAGACGATCAAAACGAGTTTAGGCGAATCTGAAATTCAGGTTCCCAGAGATCGCGAAGCGAGTTTTAATCCAATGTTGATTCCCAAACGCAAAAGCATGGTTGATGGCTTAGAAAACATCATTGTATCGCTTTATGCCAAAGGAATGAGCGTTTCGGATATCGAAGAACAGATTCGCGAAATGTACAATTTCGAGGTTTCTACATCCACCATTTCACGCATCACTGAGGCGGTTACCGCTGACATTATTGCTTGGCAAAATCGCCCATTAGGACCTGTTTACTTGATTGTTTGGATGGATGGAATCGTTTTCAAAGTTCGCGAAAACTCAAAAATCATCAATAAAACCGTTTATATAGCGGTCGGATTAAGAACCGATGGTTTGAAAGAAGTTTTGGGCTTGTGGCTTGGTAAAAACGAATCATCATCCTTCTGGATGAGCGTTTTAACGGATATGAAAGCGCGCGGTTTAGAGGATATTTTAATCACTGCTACGGATAATCTGAATGGTTTTACGGATACAATTCGAACAATTTTTCCTGAATCTAAAACTCAAATTTGTGTCGTTCATCAGATCAGAAATGCATGTAAATTTGTAGTTTGGAAGGACAAAAAAGAATTCACAGCTGATATGAAATTGATTTACACAGCTCCCAACAGGCAAGCTGCTGAAGCGGCTTTGGAAGATTTTGCAATGAAATGGGAGTCTAAATATTCGTACGCTGTAGCCAGCTGGAGAAACAATTGGGAAGATTTGAGTGTCTTTTTCGAATTTCCTTTAGAGATCAGAAAAATCATTTACACAACTAATCTTATTGAGAATTTGAACGAAAAAATCAGAAAATACACCAAAAATAAATTATCATTTCCAACCGACGAAGCTGTTATGAAATCCGTATATTTGGCGGTAAGAGAAGCAACCAAAAAATGGTCTATGCCAATACATAATTGGGGAATTATTTTACATCAATTCTTGAATTTATATCAAAAAAGGGTTAGAATTTAAAAATATCCTAACCCAAGTTATTTATAACTTACACACTTTAAAGGAGAGTGCCATATAAAGCCAAAAAATCCCTTCAATTGAAGGGAT
>NZ_DLOC01000082.1:0-901 GCF_002478465.1 Empedobacter sp. UBA7494 | reverse complement strand
TTCAATTGAAGGGATTTTTTGTGTAGTATAACGAAATTAATCAATGATATTTTACATTAAAAACCAATCAATTAAAGCTTCTGAACCTCCTATTAAATATATAAAACCAAGAATTATTAAGAATAGCCCTTCTATTAGAATATAAGCTCCTGTCATATCAGTATTATCTACATCAATACCTTTATCTCTAAACTCTTGAATTCTTCTTTGAGATTCTTCTCTTCTATGCCTTTTACAATAACTACTATTAGAATATGGATTTCTAGGATTATAAGGTTTTGTCATTATACTTTTTTAATATTTATATCCAACTCCTGTAACACTCGCTTTAGTACCTCCACTGATTCCATAATTACCTCCTTTACTTGTAGAAGTTAAAATCAATACAACGTGGTAACCTTTTTTAGCAGCTTCTTTTTTTAGCTTATCCATAGCTAGCTTTTGCATTTTCCCTTCACCAGTTGTACTCCAACCACTACTTGCTTTAGCCATAATCTCCTCTCCTCTTGTTAATCCATTTACATCAGATTCTAAATTTGTAATTATAACTTTCTCCCAATCTTTTTCATCATTAATAATTACTTTGTCTGATATTTTTTGATTTCTACCTGATTCAAAATCAATTTCAGAAACTAAATTTTTAGATAAAGTATTTATCATACTTTCGCCTTCATATTGAAATTTAACCTCTTTATCACTAACCTCAATCACTTTTCCTTTTATAACCTCATCTTTATGAGTTTTAATAATATCTTGACTAAAAGCAATTGAACTGATAAAAAATGTTACTAAAAAATAATAGATTCTTCTTCATAATTTGTTTATATAATTAATTTACAAACATACTTATAAAGCAACAATTGAATTTACGTAAAACCGTAATTGTAATCTTCCCTAAAAA
>NZ_DLOC01000026.1:0-21417 GCF_002478465.1 Empedobacter sp. UBA7494 | reverse complement strand
AACAAGGGGAAGATTACATATCAAGCTAAAATTATTTAATATTAAACTGTAAATCTCTCTCGATAGAGTTATTAAGTTTCTTTAATTCTTCTTTCTTTTTAAGATTTTTTTCTTGATCAATCTTTGTATTTTCTCCCGTTTTTGCAGTGATAACTTCTGGGTTATCTTTATAATCTTTGATATATTTTACAAATTCAGATTTTTGCGAATTAATCTTATTAAAATCCTTATAAATCGGATATTCAACATCATCTTCGTTTTCTTTTATACTAATTGGCTCAAAATGAAAGTAACCTTCAGAATCTTTTATATCCAAAATTAAACCTGGTAATCCATGAAATTTGTAAGGCCCATAAGAAACAGGAATATCTTCTGTATACCAAGCTTCCCAAGTTCTACCAAATAAATTTGTTGTAGCTTTTTTTACTTTATAATTATTGATTTTCTTTTCTTCATTTAATAATTTCCATGAAATTTCTGGTACATTATCTTCAAAACTATAATTTAGACGATTAACCGAAGATTTGATATAATAAAGATTAGAATCATTTCTAAAATATAATCTCAAATCATTATTTGGAGACGTTTTCATCTGCAAAAGATCATTTATACTAATCTTATTATTTTTAATTAAATCTGTAATATTTCCATCTGTTGTATCAGCAGTAAATAAATCATTAGATAAAAATGTATAGCCCAACTTATTTGTATGGAGAATCATTTCATCAACTTTTATATCTGATTTATTTATAGAATCTGGAACAAAATTGAAATTATATTTGACTAAATAATTAGAAGGTTTTTTACAGCTAAAAACCGTAGCTATTAAAGCTATCATCGCGATTAAATATCTCATAAAATGTTAATTTATTACAAGATATAAAAAAAAGTCGCATAAAAGCTACTTTTACAATTTATCTAATTCTATTTTTCTTAAGGTGTAGAAATAGAAGCTTGTTGAATTTTTCCGTTGAAATATTTCCAACCATTCAATCCAAAATCGACCAAATATTCAGCCATTTCATCTGGTTGTAAAGGCGCAATATATCCCGGAAACGCTTCTTCTAACATTTCTGTTTGTACCGCTCCCAACGCTACTGCATTTATTCTTGGCCCGTGGTCTTTCAATTCCTCCGCCAACAATTCAGTCAAATTAACCGTTGCCGATTTTGAAGACGAATAAACAGACAAACCTGGAAATTTCACCGAACCTTGCACAGCTCCCATCGTCGAAATATTAACTACATGAGAAGAAGTATCAAATTTTGGCATCAAAACTTGTATCAAGCGATATGGTGCCATAAAATTAATTTGCCAAGAAGTTAACAAATCTTCTTGTTGCATTTCTACAAATGGTTTGTTGATACAAACTCCTGCATTATTGTACAAAACATCTACTTTATTCCAAGATTCCACAGCTTTCAAAACTTCTGAAATCTCATCAAAATTAGACAAATCAACACCGATAAAATCATATTGATTTTCTTTTGCAAAAGATGTTAATTCCTTCAATTTATCTACATTTCGAGAGACTGTCAACACTCGGTTTCCTAATTCCAAATGTTGTTTTGCTAATTCAAAACCAATTCCTCTACTCGCTCCCGTTACAATTATATTTTTCATAGTGTTGTACAAAATTTACAATTCCTTCTATCGTTTCAAACTTTATTCCTTCAAAGATGATGTTATTTTCTGTGATTTCAATATGATTTTCCGCATTATTTTCGACAGAAATTCCATTTCGAATTAAGGCATTTTTTACCCAAAAAGCCAATTCCGAATTTCCTTTTACACCAATCGTTTTAGAAAATGATTTTTGTGTTGAAAAACGATTATTTTTTTCATCATATATCAGATTTTGATTGGATAATTTTTGAATAATTTGATGTTCAAAAGCCATTTGTTCTGGAATATTTTCGAAAAGATTTCCATTTTCAATCCACCAAATTTTATCCGCTTTTTCTAATGCAAAATCAACTTCATGCGTAATCATCAAAAATGATTTATTCGTTTTCAATTTTAATTCATTGAGTAAATTAAAAATTCGATATTGATTCGCTAAATCTAAATTTGATGTCGGTTCATCCAAAATCACCAATTTCGCATCTTGACACAACGCACGCGCAATCATCACCAATTGCAATTGACCTTCGCTGATTTCATTCGCAAATTGATTCGCTAAATTCGAAATTCCAACCAATTCCAAAACCTCATCAATTAAGTTTTGTTCTTCCTCTGAAATCTTTTTCAAAACCTTGTGATAAGGCAAACGTCCCATCGCAACCAATTCCGAAACTTTAATTTTTGGAACAATCGACAAACGTGGTAAAACAACCGTTATTTGCTGCGCAATTTCATGAGAAGATAATTTTTTGATTGAATTATTTTCTAAATAAATTTGTCCATTCAACGTTTTCTGAAAACCTAAAATCGAATTAATCAACGTTGATTTTCCTGCACCATTTTTACCTAAAACAGCAATCAATTCATTCGAATTTATAGTCGCATTTATAGCTAAAACAATTTCTTTTGAACCATATCCAACTGACACATTTTCTAATTTCAAAATGGTATTTTTCATCGCACTTCGTTTTTGTTATTCAACAAAATACTAATGACAATCGGCGCTCCAAACAACGCTGTGATAATATTAATTGGTAATGTTCCGAAGGGAAAAACTTCTGTCAAAATCGAAAATAATAACATGAAAAATATTCCTGAAACGAAAATCCATCGGTACAAAATTTTCATATCACCTGTTCGTAACAATGTTCTACAAATATGTGGAACTGTCAATCCAATAAAACTAATTGGACCTGCGAAAGCCGTTGCTGAAGCCGTTAATAAAGCTGTTGAAATTAAAATCGTAAAACGTAATTTTTTGATATTAATCCCTAAAGATTGTGCATATTTTTCTCCTAATAATAAGGCTGTAATTCCTCTTAAAGTAAATAATGAAACGATGATTCCACTCAAAACAAATAAAGCGAAAACGCCTAATTGTTGCCACGATAAACCACTCAACGAACCGAATCCCCAAACTAAATAGGCTTTAATTTTATCGGAAGGAGCAAAATATTGCATCATGCCAATTAATGCGCCCGCTAAACCTGCAATCATAAATCCTATAATCACTAAAGAAGCGGATGATTTGACACGAAATGATAACGAAATCACTAAAAACAAGGCGACAATTGCACCTAAAAATGAAGCAATAATTGTAATCCAAGGATTATTGAGAAATTCTTCTAAACCAATCATCGAAAAAAGAAAAATAACAATCGCAACGCCTAAACTTGCCATCGAAGTTATTCCTAAAACAGAAGGTTCTGCTAATGGATTCTTGAATAATTCTTGCATTAAAAAACCTGAAATCGGCAACGAAACACCAACCAATAAAGCGGTTAATGATTTTGGTAAACGAAAATTGAGCACAAGATTATGCAACATTTCATCTGAGTGACCAGAAAATACATTAAAAATTTCGGTGAAAGAAATCGAGACTTTTCCAACGCTTAAACTCAAAACAAAAAGTAAAAGCGTCAGAATTATTAAAACAAAAAATAGTGGTTTTTCTTTCATCAAGACAAAGATAGAAATTCTAATAATTTCTTAAAGTTTAATTGTGAATTGGTTTTTATTGAAAATTAATGATTAGTTTCGTTTCATGAATTTTAGAAGTTTCGTTTTAATTATCTCTTCGATTTTTGTGCTATTTACACCATGTAGCATCAAAGCTTCTATTCATACGATTTTGGACGTAGAAAATGTTCATCAAACAAAAACTTCTCAAGTCAAAATCAATCAAAATCATTCGAATTCATGTTCGGTTGTTAAATTTGAAACGATTAAAAAATCAACAAAGAATCTTGATGTTCCGAATTTTGATTTACTCGATTCATCTATTCATTTCATTGGGTTAGCACGTTCTTCATTAATTGAAGAAGATATAGATTCGAATGAAATTCAATCACCAAAAATACCTTTTTATCTGTTGTATAAGCAATTGAAGTATTCGTTGATATCTTAATTTTCCTTAATTAATTTAGACAACAATATTCCATCACTTATATAAAAATTCATGCAAAATAAATCTGTTTTATCAATGGGTAATGCTGTATTGGCGTTACGTTTAGTCATTGGTTGGACGTACTTTTCTGCCTTTTGGAGGCGTTTAATTTTAGAAAATAAACTCGATCCAGAAGCTGCAGGTTATATTGGTGAAAAATTCAATCATTTTTTACCAAATGCCCTTTTCATCAAACCACTTATTCAATATTTAGTCGAAAATCCTGAAGCGTTGCTTTGGAACATGTGGATCTTCACCATCGTAGAAGGCGTTGTGGGTTTACTCTTAATGCTTGGTTACAAAACACGAATCATGAGTATTGCCGTTTTCTTTTTGGCAATGGGAATTTTACTTGGTTCGGGCTGGATTGGTACAACTTGTTTGGACGAATGGCAAATTGGCGTTTTAGGATTAGCTGGAGGTTTTACGCTATTTCAGGTTGGTTCTGGAAAAATTTCGTTGGATTATTTTTTCAATAAAAATCAATTTATTCAACAAGAAAATAATTGGAATTCAATTTCAATCAAAAAGTATAGACCTTATTTTGTAGGTTTTAGTTTTTTTATTTTATTCGTTACTTTGTTTACAAATCAGGTTTTTCATGGTGGAGTTTATGGGACTTTGCACAATAAATCTGTCAAACCAAAAGTAGAAATCTCAAATTTGAAACAACATCAAAACAAGGTTTCGTTTGATGTAATGCGAATAGAAGGCGCTGATGTTTATGGCTCTTTTTTAATCCAAATTGATTTTCATAATCATCAAAATGAAATAATTGAAAGTTTGGATATGCAAGAGTTATCTAATTTGGACAAACAACAAATTTCGAATTATTATGTAGCAAAAGTTACACCGCACAAACACAGTTTGGTGTTACCTTTGGGAGCGAAAGCAAATCTGAATTTTGATATTTCAGAAAAAATTCACAAAGTAGTTTTAACCGATATAAGCGGATTACAATGGGAACAAACAATAACAAATTTATAGCAATGTTAAAAAGAAATTATTCAACAATTATCATAGGTGCGCTGGCTTTGGTCTTACTTTTTGTGCCAGAAGCAAAAGCAATGATGCAACAAGGTTTAATGAAATTAGGCTTATTTGAACCGAAATTAGAAAAAGTTAAACCAACAACTCAACCAAAATCTAAAGCAAATTATACATTCGAAATGGTGTATGCTGACGGAAAAGCAATCAATATGGAAGATTTGAAAGGTAAAGTTGTATTCATGAATTTTTGGGCAACTTGGTGTCCGCCTTGTATCGCGGAAATGCCGTCTATTCAGAAATTATATGATAAAGTAAAAGATAATAACGAAATCGTTATTTTGACGGTTGAAGTAGAAGGAAAACGTGATAAAGTAGCAAAATTTATGGAACGTAAAAATTTATCGTTGCCTGTAGTTTATCCAAATTCATCTATTCCAACTGAGTTTTTTAATGGTTCGTTACCAACAACAGTTATTTTAGACAAGAAAGGAAATATTGCACATACAACAATGGGAATGGCGGATTATTCCGGACAAGATATTGTTGATTTCTTAAATGAACTGAAAGCGATGAATTAATCATTCAACATCATCTAAAAACAAAAAGCTTCGAGAAAATTGTCGAAGCTTTTTATGTTTTATACTATTTTATATTTCTAATAAACTAACCTCAATCCTACACCGAATCCCATATCGCTATCGTAATGAGTTCTGATGTGCATATTTCTGTTTAAGATATAGCTCAACTCGCCCATATACTCTTTATCTGTATTCCACATAAAACCTGCGCGAACTCGTTTTGAAATTGGAATATCCTCTCTCATCAATTGCAAACGAACTTTTCCTGTGTGATAAATTTCAGTCTGGAAATCAATTAACATTGGTAATTTATACACAAAACCAGCACTGAATAAGCCCTTGTTTCGATTAGTTTTTTGACCAAAAATATTCTTCTCTACATTTCCGTGTTCGGCTAACATTTTGTGTTGATTCCAATCAAATCCTACAAAAACTTGAAACCATTGATTTCGACCGATAAAACGTCCCAAATGTGTTTCTACTTCATAACCATGTTCTGGTTTGTAACCAATTCCCCACTCCGAAGTCAAAGCCCAACGCGCATCTTGCACCATCAACATACCATCTAACCCATTTGTAGCGAAATCATTTTCTACCATAACATGCTTCATGTTACTTTCCATTTGTAACATTTTATACGCATGTTTTTTGTTTGGTAAATTTGGATTTTGATAATCTCCAACTTCAAAAACGCGATTCATTCCGCCCATCATATGGTACAAAATATGACAATGAAAAAACCAATCGCCTTCTGTATTTGCCTCAAATTCGATGACATTTGTTTCCAATGGCATAATATCCAACACATTTTTCAGCGGAGAATATTCACCATTTTTATTGATAACACGGAAATCGAAACCATGTAAATGCATCGGATGGCGCATCATCGAATTATTATATAAGGTAATACGCAGAATTTCGCCTTTTTTGACTGGAATTTTATCCGATTCCGAAAACACTTTGTTATCCATACTCCACACATAGCGATTCATATTTCCTGTTAATTCGAAACGCATTTCTTTTATTGGAGCATCTTTCGGAAGTGTTGTGTTTTCAGGTGATTTTAACATTCCGTAATTTAAAGTGGTAATGTTTGAGGATGTATTTCCATGCGAAGAATGATCCATTTCAACCATTTCTGAATGATTTTCAACAGAATCTTTCTTTGATTTTTTGGATTTCATTTTCGATTCGCCGGTAATTTCAGGATACATTACAGTGTTCATGTCCATTTGCTGTAAGCTCATTTTCATTCCCATATCGTTCATCGTTCCATCCATATTCATCATGTCATTCATCATTTTCATACCTTCGAAATACTTCAATTTTGGAAGTGGTTCCATCAATTGTTTCTTTCCTTCACCAATGAACAACGAAGCCGAACCCGTTCTATCCTCAGAAGTTGCTTGAAATTCGTACGATAAACCACCTTCAGGAACTGTAACTACAACATCGTAGGTTTCGGAAACGCCAATAATCAAACGATCAACCTCCAAAGGTTCTACGTCGTTTCCATCATTTGCTACAACCGTAATTTTTCCGCCCGCATAACGCAACCAAAAATAAGTCGACGCACCACCATTCGAAATACGTAAACGAACTTTATCACCTGCTTTGAATTGTTTCAGTTGACTTTCATTCTGAGCATTTATCAAGAATTTTTCGTAATAAACATCGCTCACATCCATTGCCAACATACGTTTCCATTCGTTGGTCAATTTTGTTTTGAAATGCCCTTCTCGAATTGCTTCAGCATAACTTTGCGTTGAACCTTTTTTGATTCCCGCCCAATCGTTTGCATTATGCAACATTCGCTGAATATTTTTTGGATTAAGATCTGTCCATTCACTCAACATTACAGGAATTGTTGGTAAATCATCAATCCCTTTTCGGAAAGTAGGATCGTTTTCGCGTTTTTTCAAAATCATAGAACCATACATTCCAATTTGCTCTTGATATCCAGAATGACTATGATACCAATGTGTTCCGTTCTGAATAACTGGAAATGAATACGTGTACGTTTCACCTGGTTTGATTCCCATTTGCGTCAACATCGGAACTCCATCTTCTTTATTCGGTAACCACACACCATGCCAATGCATAGAAGTATCTTCATTCAATTTATTATGTACACGAATGACAGCCGTATCACCTTCCGTAAACTCCAAAGTTGGCATCGGAATTTGACCATTTACCGAAATAGCTTTTTTATCCTTACCAGAAAAATTAACAATAGTATCACGTACATATAAATCGTATTCTACACGTTTTTGAGCTTGTAAAGCAATCGTCGAAGGAACAAAAAGTAAAAAAAGTAATTTCCTCATGTGAATGATTTATTATAACTGACTAACCTTCTTATAATTCTCCTCATTTTCGAAATAATCAACATTTCCTTGCTGATCTTTCAAAACGATATACGCATTTGCTTTATCAATCTCTTTTCCTGTAAAAGGATCTTTTGCTTTACGCGCAGTTTCATCATTCGGAATTCTTTCTACACACATATTACAACATCCATAATAGGTTTTTCCGTCATAAGTAACTTCGAACTGATCTTTGCCCATATACGCATTGTTCACCATACAAACTTGCTTATTCGGAACCTTATCTCCAACATTGTAAGCCATTGTTTCCGAAGGTTGCATCATTTCTGACATTTGTTCTTCATGAGTAATAACTGTTGGTTCTTCTGTTTTATTTTGACAAGATGTTAATGAAAAAACACTTAATATTGAAACTACTAAAACTATCTTTAAATTCTTCATTTTCATTCTATTTTTTAATTATTATTTCAATGTTTCAACTGTGCTTCCACATGTCAACATCATATTTCCGTAGAAAGGATTTTTAATATCTGATTCTTTACTCAACCAATTCGAACTGCCGTTAAACATTGGACAATTTTGATAATAAACTGTGTAACCTAAATTTGCTTTTTGAGCTAATTTGTACATTGGTTGTGATAATTTTGCAAAAATTATGCGCTGTTTCTCAATATTTTTTTCTTGCGATAATTGTTTCGAAGTTGTTTCTAAATCATTCAAAACTTCCATCCAAACCATATGCGATTCATGTGAAAGTTTACCCATTTCTACAACAGAAATTGATTTATTAAATGCAGTAATTTGTTTCGAAGTTTCACTTTCATTGACTTTTACAAATGCATCTTTCAGCGAAAAATAAACGTCAAAAACTTGAGATAATTGATTTTTTTGTTGAGAAGTTTCGGTTTGATTATGATTAGAATGATTCATTTCTTGATAATTCATCACTATTTTTTTATCCCGAGAATATTGACAATCTTTTTCCAATTTTGCATAAGCTACATCAGGCGCCATATACTCTGCATTATCAAAACCTGCTAGCGCGATGTTTTTCAAGATTTCGTTCGAATTTGTTTTTGCTTTATTGTACGAAATCGAAGCTATTTGAGTCGTTGCATCAAAATCCACTTTCGAAATTCGAGGTTGATTTCCCGCTTTTTCAATTAATTCTTTTGCATTTGCACAATTTCCTTTCACTTCAAATTGTTTTGTTTCTTGATTTTTAAACTGTGCATTTGCTGCAAAAGCAAGAAAACTTCCGATAACTAAAAAACTACATTTTTTCATGATTTTTGATTTAGATTTTATCAATTGGTCGACGCGTATGTTTGCTCAATTGTTTGAAAACAGAAGGCGTCAAACCAGTTACTTTTTTAAATTGCGCACTAAGATGTGCCACACTCGAATAATTCAATTGAAATGCAATTTCACTCAACGATAACTCATCATAAATCATTAATTCTTTGACTTTTTCGATCTTTTGTTGAATAAAATATTTCTCAATTGTTTGCCCCTCCATTTCTGAAAAAAGATTCGAAATATATTTATAATCTAACTTCGTTTGTTCACTCAAATAATCAGACAAATTAACTTTCAGTTCGTTATTTTCTTGATGAACCAATTGAATAATCAATGTTTTGATTTGTTCAATCAACTTGCTACGTTTATCATCGATTAATTCAAAACCAACTTCTTCCAATTCATTTCGAACTAATTCTAATTGATCAGCATCTATCGGATTTTTCAATTCAACTTCTCCCAATTCGATATGATTTGTTTCGATGTTATTCATCTTCAAAATTCGTCCAACCACTACTTTACAGCGATGACAAACCATATTTTTTATAAATAATTTACTTGTATTTTCCATAATATATTCTTCGAAATTTAGCGATTTAATTCACTTAAATTTACAAAATCTTATGTTACAAATTTCGTACAACTTCATTTCAAAAGATTATACAATTTGGAAGATGATGTATATAATTTTCAGATTAATCATTTTTCATTAACCTATTCTTGATAAATGAATTACCAAAATCATCTGGTTTTTGAATATATTTGATTAGAAAAATAATTTCTCAAAACAATAAATTCTATGACAAAAAACGAATTAACTCCAGCAGAACAACAAAACTGCATTCAGATTTTGAAAGAACGCTTTTAGAAAAATATGCACGACATAAAGATTTGGATTGGCTAAAGATTGAAGAAAAAATCATTAATCAACCTGAAAAAATTTGGTCGTTACATCAAATGGAAATTTCAGGAGGTGAACCTGATGTTATTTTTTATGATGATAAAACAGACGAGTATCATATTGTAGATTGTTCGGCAGAAAGTCCAAAAGAGCGTAGAAGTTTGGCGTATGATTACGAAGGACAGACATCTCGCAAAGAACATCAACCAAAAAATAATGCGATAGATGTCGCAAAAAGTATGAAAATTGAGTTGCTTACCGAAGAAGAATATCATTTGTTGCAAGCTGTAGAAATTGTCGATCAAAAAAACTCAAGTTGGTTAAAAACACCAGAAAAAATTAGAGAATTAGGCAGCGCTATATTTGGCGATTATCGTTACGGAACTGTTTTTATTTATCGTAACGGCGCGCAATCTTATTATGCATCTCGTGGTTTTAGAGTAATTTTAAAATTTTGGATAACCTCTCACACCAGAAGCATTCAGAAAAGCTAACATCTTAATTTTGTAATAATTATTTTCTGCATCTTTGATGATATAAAATCGATCCGAGAATAATTTTTGAGGAGCAGTAACTTGTCGCCAAGAATCACCAATTGCACGCTGATCGTCCAAAAATTTTGTTTCATCAATCATCGTTTCATTAAATTTTTCGTAAGTAATTTCATTGGTTACATCTACACGATAGGCTTTTGCACCTGTTTTCAGATTATTGACCACATAATCCGAATATCCATACGAACCATTTCCTGTAATAAGATTAGTGAAAACTGTAAAATTCAAATCCCATTCTAATTTTGGAGGTTCAACATTTACAATATCATTCGTCGTAAAACTGAAGTGAACAAAATTGTGCGTCGTCGTTTTTGCAATGACTTTTTCTTTGTAAGTCGTATCATCCAAATCGGCATATTGCATCACATATTGCTCGTCTTTTTTGATGAATTTCACTTTTTTCCAACCGCGCGAATTCCCAGCAACAGCAGCCGAACCAACCGCAGGCGTTGAAGTTCCCACTTCGTAACCCAAATTCAGTAAATAAACTGGATTATCCGATTCTTTAATTTCCGCAATCGCCGTTTTCATAATATCACCAGCAGGATCGTCAACATATTCTTTGTTCGAATCTGTAAATGTACCTACCGCAACTTCGTTGATTAATTTCCCAACCGATGCTTTTGTTACTTTCGACAAATCGGTTTCGTCCAACGCTTTTACCGCCATATAAATAGAAGTATTTAACATCACGCGGAAATTTGTTCCATTATAAAACCCTAAATCCCAAGAATCTCTTTTTACCTTTGTTTGCGTTCCTTTACTTAAGTCTACATAAACTTGATATTGCTCATTTGGTCCGCCGATTTCCACATCCATTGTTCCTCCAATCGAATTTTCGAAAGAGATTTTTGTTGACGAATATCCTTGAATAATAGCTGATGGATAATCAATTTTTGTAATTTCAAACTGAATCGTTTTATCAGAACGATCAAATGGATAAATCAAATTCCTGAACGTAAAACTTGTCGACGTTTCACCTTTTTTTATTGGAATAATAATTTCTTGATTTGTAACTGCAACAGAAGTTGAATAATCGACATCGTAAGTTGCCTTATCTTCGGTTACTTTAATATGAATTTCTCCATCTTGCTCTGCTACTTTAGAATAAATTAAATTTATTGTTTTCTCATTATCAATCTTACTAAAATCGATACTTGCATCCTTAAAAGCAACAACAAAATCTTGTCCAATTGGATTGTTTTCATCATTACACGACCACCAAAAAGAAAGACTAAACAATAGGGTATATATAAATATTTTTTTCATGATTTTTTGATTAATTAATTCCTAAATTGAAGGTAAGTTTAGCGAAATACGAACGTCCATATCCATACAAAATACTCGTAGAACCTTGACTGTGAGCACCATCATTTCCAGATGAACTGTTCAAATACTTAACATCAAAAAGATTTCTTGCACCAATTGTTAAACTAAGTTTTTTGTTCCAAAAACTTTGTCTTATTGACGCATCTATCCAGTTAAAAGCTTCTTGTTTACCTTTTACTAAAATTTGTTCACTTGTATTTGACGGATTATTTTTCAAGACAAATTGCTCTTGAGCTCCATTGTATTTATAGAAAAGTGAGAAAATTGTATTGGTTTTTGGCAAAGTGTACGAAACATTTGCATTGATTTGCGTTGAATAGAAATATTTATTTTTAACTGAATTTACAGCAACTGCTTCATCAATATCTTGCTTGATGCCTGTCAACGTAAAACCAACTCCTCCCGAAAATTGATGGACTTTGAATTGATTCAAATACGTAATACCTTGTACATCGTAATTATCAATATTACGATATTGATATTTCAATGGAGATTCTTCGACAACAATCAAATCAATCTTATCTTTCAGATTAATTTTCCACAACGATACTTTTTGCTCTAATGAATTATTTTCTCCGATATACCAATTCTTTTTTAAGTGAACAAAAGCAGAAACTCCTTTTTCTGGATTCAGATTTTCGTTTCCTTGCACATTATGATTGACGTCTACGAAATACGAATACATTTCCTCATAATTTGGCAAACGTGGCGAAGTCCCAACAATCGCGCGCAATTCCCACTGTTTTCCAAATAGATATTTCGCACTCAAACTCATCACATATTGCGTATCAAATTGCTCCGAAAACATCACGCGAGCGCCTGGGCGAAACGAAAGTTTATCATTTAGATTAATCTCAGAAGAAGCAAAAAAATCATACGTTCCTAATTTTCTTTCTATCGGTTTTTGAAAAAATTCTCCTGCCGAAGTTGAAGCAAAACCTTTTGTTTGATCGATTTCATAACCAAATTGAAAATCGAAATAATCATTTTTATTGATAAAATTGCTGAACATTCCTTTCGAATAATACACCTTTCGACTTTCATATTCGAATTTGTTTACATCATGTTCAACACCTTCAAGAATTTCATAATTATACGATTTCAATTTTCTTTTTTGTTCTTGATATGAAAACGAAACATCATAATTAATTGCTTTTCTAAATCGCCCAGAAGCATTTAAGTGATTGTAAATACGATCTGTTGTATACGTTCTATCTTTTCCAAAATAATCAACCGTCGCAGTTGGCGCATTCGGTGCAAGAGTTGGATTGGGATCGTAATACTTGGTCTCTTCGTTGAAATATTCGAATTTATAAAACAAACGATAATTGTCTTTTTTATATTGAACAAATGCTTTTGCTGCATTTTGCTCTTTTGGCAACCATTCGTATCCTCTCAATCCATCATTATTAGGATAATTCTTTCCTTTTCTATCATCAAAAAACCCTTGAAAATCATTACGTGAAAAACTTAAATTAGCGTAGATTTTGTCTGAAAATTTATGCCCGATTTTCAAGGATTGTATATGTCTTCCCTTATTTTTCCAATTGTATTCGTCGCCAATTGTTTCCTCTTGCAAAGTCGCAGAAATATCAAATTTATTCTTCCCTCCTTTTTTAGTAATAATATTGATCACTCCCGCAATAGAATTCGCTCCGTATTCAACTCCCATCGCTCCTTCTACGATTTCTATTTGCTGAATATCATCTAAATTAATTTGCGTTAAATCGGTATTATTTCCTAAACCTTCGTCGTTAACTAATGGAATATTATCCACCAAAATTTTGAAATATTGCGCATCCAAACCAAACATTTGCACCGTCGATTTTCCTGTAGAAGAACTCGGAATAATATTCATATTCAATGTTTGATTTAAAACATCTGCCAATGTATTTCCTGCTTGTCGCTCGATCATTTCTTGCGAAATCACTTTTACTTCGTAAATAGATTTCTTGACCGATTGTGCATTATATTGCCCAGAAATAACGGTTTGTTCCAAATTAATCGTCGAATCTTTTGGAAACGAATTAATTTCTTGAGCCTGTAGAGTTAGTGTTGTAAGTAAGCTTAGTAGAAAAAAGCGCCTCTTCATTTGTCCTTAATTTTATTATTTAGAATTAGTCTAATAATTAATAAGACAAATGTAAACGAATTTTTTAATTTATTTTTATTTATTCTAAATTAATTTATTGAATACTGATAAAAATCGAGTTTCATCTTCTAATCCTGATAAAAGAATGAGATGTTAAAACATTATCAATCAACTTAATTTGTTAAAAATTAAATTAAGGAAACTAAAAATTGAAGGAAATTAAAACGAATTATTTTCGTTTAGGTTTTGTTTTTGTAACAGCAAAATAAGACGCTGTAAAAGCAGACAAACTTTTGTAACCGACTTTATAAGCTATTTCGCTCAATGTAAAATTATTGGTATCTATTAATTCAATACTTTTTAGAATTCGGACAAGTTGCATATATTTTTGAAGTGTAATTCCCGTTTCTTGTTTGAAAATTCGTTGCAAATTTCGAGCAGACATATTCGCTTTATCTGTCAATTCATTCAAATTAAAATTTGTCGAATAATGAAAATGAATGTACTCACTCACAGGAATTAAACGTTTATCAACAAGAACTGGCAACTCCAAATTATGGTTTTCATCACAAAAATGAGGCAAACTATACAACATCGAATTTAAGAAAATCTTTTGCTCCTTATCTTCTACCAAAAATTTATTCCATTTTGAAGCATATAGCATCATTTCCTTTAGAATTGGCGGTGCAACAAAAACATGAATATCGTTGTAAAAATCCTCCTTAAAAGTTTCTTTAAACAAAATCAACATTGGATTGACGGTTTTCGCCTCAGAAGTTGTACGATGTAGCTTATTTGCAGGAATCCAAATAACATGATTTTGAGGGACTAAATAAATCTTTTGTTCGATATGAAAATATTGGTAACCTTCTTCAACATAATTCAATTGGAAATAATCATGCGAATGAACCTCATCCGCATTTTTGCGATTCTTCTCGTACCAAACATAAGTATTGGTCGTCATATGATCCGAATATTCTCCAATAATTTGTTTCATAAATGAATTAATTTTTCCTTTTGTACATTTAGCTAATTATAGCAATAAAACCGTCAGTTCGAGTGAAATTCTGGAAGAATTTTATATCGAGAATAAGGTTTTAGAAGATAAAAATTCATCTTAATTCTCGATACAATTTTTATTCATTTCATTTCTAAAAATCACTCGAACTGACGAATTTTAATTCAAGATATACAAAATGTTAATTTTATTTGTCGTTCTAAATATAATATATGGCAAAATTAATAAAAACGACATGATTAATTTTGTAACCGAATTAGAAATATCAAGTCAATGGAAAAAAATAAAAATATTTGGATTGGAATTGCAGTTGTCATTTTAGTTTCAACTAACCTAAGAGCACCAAATACCGCTGTTAGTCCAATTTTAGATGAAATGAAATCTGTCTTAAAAATAGACAATTTTCAGGCAAGTTTATTGACTTCAATTCCACTTTTCGTGTTCGCATTTTGTTCAATTTTGGTGAGTAAAGCCACTGCAAAAATTAACATTCGACATGGATTAATTTATTCCTTAATCATTCTAATTATCGGGATTTACGCTCGTATTTACGGCAATATTTCAATGTTATATATCGGTTCGTTACTAATTGGATTGGGAATTTGTATTGGAAATGTTTTGACACCAGCCTATATAAAAAATACGTTTCCAACAAAAATTGGAATTATGACAGGTATTTTTTCGGTTTCGATGAGTTTAATCGCCGCATTAGCTTCTGGATTGAGTATTGCAATTGGAAACTGGACAAATTTAGGTTGGAAAGGTTCTCTTGGAGTTTGGATTATAGCGGCTATAGCTGCACTTATAATTGTCTGTATTGATTCCTTAAAAAATAAATCAACGACTCAACAAAAAACTGTTCAATCAGAGGATGTAAAATTCAATATTTTCAAATCGAAACAAGCATGGAACATTAGTATTTTTATGGGATTACAATCGTAGATTTATTATTGTTTAGTTGCATTATTACCTACTTTACTCATTGATTTTGGCATGACAAAAACCAATGCAGGTTGGGTATTTTCGGTTTTACAACTTGCCATGTTACCCGCCATGTTAATCAGTCCAGTTTTAGCCTCACGCATGAAAAATCCAAAAATTATGATTTACATAACTTCCATTTTATATTTTATTGGAATCATAACATTGTTAATTTTCAAAGCAAAATTCAGTTATTTGAGTGCGATTTTAATTGGAATTGCAGGAGGATTTGTCTTTAGTCTTTCTATTTTATTCTTCTCATTGAGAACAAAAACAATGGTCGGAACTATTAAAATTTCGGGAATGGCACAATCTGTTGGTTATTTAATTGCAGCATTTGGACCTCCTATTTTCGGAAAATTATATGATATCGATTCTACTTGGAGCTATTCATTATACTTTTTAATGTTCTGCATGATGATCCTAACATTTTTTGGAACAAAAGCTTCTCAACCCAAATTTGTGGAGGAAAATTAAAAATAATTCAAACTTACAAGTAACATATATCAAACAAAAACGTCTATAGAATAGAACACGTTATCAACGTGTTATTCGCACAAATTGATTATATTACATGTACGTTTATGAAAACCAAAATTATACAACCTCATCATCCTGAATTAAAAAATATTGTTCAATATTTCATCCTTTTCAGATCTGAAAAGGATGAAAAGATTGATTATTCAACCTTTCCTAATACTAATCTTTGTCTTTCCATTTACAAGCAGAATAAAATCATTCTCGAAAAAAATAAAACTAACAAACATCTTTTTACCTTAAAAGGAAATGTTACGTACAAAAGTTATTTATCAGGATTTCACGAATCTAATCTTAATGTAAGCATTAATGCTGCTTTAGATGAAGTTTGTATTATTTTTCATCCAGCTGCGTTACGTTTATTTACAAATATTTCGTACGATGAATTAATTAAAATTGATGAAGTTTTCGAAATGATTTTCCCAAAATTTGCAACAGATTTTACAGAACAATTATTTGAGGAAAAGAATTCGTTAAAAAGAATTTTAATGCTCGAAAATATACTATTGAAAAGTTTAAATCAAGATTATTTAAATACTAAAACCAAAGAAATCTTATACCTTATTCAACAAAAAGATGAATTAAAAGTTAGTCCTTTAGCCAAACAACTTTCTATGAACGAATCTACTTTATATCGGCTGTTTATGAATCAAATTGGGCAAAGTCCGAAATCTTTTTTGAAAACAGTTCGATTTAGAAAAGCGCTAGATTCTGTTCTTCATTTCGAAAAAGAAAAACTTACGCATATCGCTTACCAAAATAATTATACAGATCAATATCATTTTATCCGCGATTTTAAAGAAATTACGGGACAATCGCCCAATCAATTAAGAAATAAAACAAGCATTCAACAAGAACAATTGGCTTGGATTTATGCGCAACATTAAGCTGCACGATTTTTTCAATTTTATCTTTCTTCGATACTTTTTCTTTGTTATAAATTAATATAACATATGAAAAATCTTATTTTGATTAGCTGCTATTTGATTGCCTTTAGCTTTTGTTCATCAGCATTTGGGCAACAATTCACAATAAAAGGAAAAGTGATCAATCAACATGATAAAGCACTTGAATTTGCTGATATTCTTCTTTTCGAAAATGATAGTTTACTTATCAACCAAGCGTATACAGATAGTCTGGGATTATTTTCTATGAAAATAGATGCTGGAACTTATTTACCTAAAATAGAACAATTTGGCGTAGAATTTTATTCTCAAGAAATAGAAATCAAGCAAGATAAAGACTTAGGGCTTGTCAAAATTCAAGATGCTACAACTTTAGAAGGCACAACGATTACAGCAAAAAAGAAATTGATTGAACAGAAAGTAGATCGTCTTGTTTACAATATCGAAAATTCTATTGCTTCGCAAGGAATGTCTGCTTTGGACGCTTTACGAAACACACCAATGGTGAATGTCATTAATGATAATATTTCGATTGTCGGAAAAAGAAATGTTGCTGTAATGGTAAATGACAGAATGCTTAATTTATCAGGAAGCGAACTAACGAATTATCTACAATCGCTGCACTCCGACGATATTGCGAAAATCGAAATCATTACAACTCCTCCTTCAAAATATGATGCGCAAGGAAATAATTGAATTATTAATATTATTTTAAAGAAAAATCCCAATCTTGGCTGGAGCGGGAGTGTAAATTCTTCGTATCAACGAGATTCGCACAATGGTTTCAGAACGGGCGGAACGCTTAATTATCAATCGAATAAAATAAGTAGTTCACTAAAAATAAATCAAGGTGATATTAATTACAAATTACACAGTAGTCGAAATCTTATTGGGAAAGAAACCGCAATTTATACAAACGAAGAAAGGCATGATAATCCAAAGATTTTTAGTGTTAATTATAACTTAGATGTCAAAATCAATAAAAATCAAAATACAGGATTTATTTACAGTTATAGCAAGTTGAATTATGATATGGATACAAAAGGAATCAGCCGATATCAAACACATTCTATTATCGATTCTACTTTGTATACCAATCAAAAAGAACATTGGTCAACACATACACATACCTTGAATGCCTATTATGACAAAATTAGATAGCATTGGAAAAAAGCTAAATTTTACCGCGAATTTTCTAAATAATTCACCCAAAAAATTCAATGATTTTAATACACAAAATGAGTTGAATAATAACGAAACTTTAATCCAAAACAATAGAAAAATGAAGTATTCGATCTTTTCGATGCAAGTTGATTTTACTTTACCTTACAAATGGTTGAATATAGAAACGGGGTTAAAATATACTTTGCTCGACAACAAATCGAATGTGGGATATTATGAATTTGATGGAGTAGATTTTATTTTGATTCCTACTAACAGCAATGTTTTTCAGTACAAAGAAAATAATTACGCGGCTTATGTGAGTTTTCAAAAAGATTTCAATCAAAAATGGTCAGCAAAACCTGGTTTACGATACGAATACACTTCGCTAGAAGGTTTTACACCAAATGACGAAAACAGCAGTCTGAAAAAGATCTACGGAAAATTCTTTCCTACAGCTTATATAAGTTATAGACCAAATACAAATCATTCGTTCAGTATCGATTATTCCAAAAGAATAAATCGTCCCAATTTTCAATCTTTAAATACATTCCGTTGGTACACGAATCCGTATATGTATTACACAGGAATTCCTAAATTACAACCATCATTTAATGATAATATTGAACTAAATTAATCTACAAAGGAAAATTTACATTTGGACTATACTATCAATTTAGCCAAAATAACACATCGAATATTACACGTTTTTCGGACGAAATTTACAGCAACGTAATAAAAATAGTTATGACCAAAACAGAACGGGATTCAATATTGTATATTACAACACAATTTTCAAAATTTGGGAAACCTCAATCAATGCAAATGCATCTTATACAATCACAAAACCGACAATTTCTGAATTGGAAAAAATGAAAGTTTATTCGATGTCATATACCTTTTACAAGACTATTACACTAAATTATAATAAAAAGCGGTATTTGATGCTGAACTTCTGACATTCGCTTTCATTCACCTATGCCAACATAAAACTGCAAGATCAATTAGAATTTTCGCCAGGCATTAAAGCTTCGTTTTTCGATAAAAAATTACAAGCTAATTTTGTGGTAAATGATGTATTCAAAACGATTAAAAACAAAGGGTATTCGTATAATAGCGATTATCGTTCGGAGTTTTATCAATACAATGATTACCGAGGTTTTAAACTTAGTTTAACATACAATTTTGGAAATAACAAAGTGAAAGAAAACAACAAAAAAGTGAATTTCGAGGAACAAAACAGAGCAAATTAAACTTAATATAAATCTCAAAAACATCAACATAACTGTTAACCTTTAAATTTCGCCACTATTTATCAAAAAATTTGAAAATAGTTAAAGTGCATTCCGATGAATATGAGATATTTATTTGATTTAACACATCAATATAAATTAACAAGAACTAAAATTAATGAAGAAAGCATTAGAAAATTATTCAATTTATTAAAGAAATTATTCCTGTTACCGTAGGTATTTTGATTGCGCTGTTTATTGACAATTGGAACACAAATAGAAAAGACAAAGTTTATATTTATCAAGTATTTTCAACAATAAAAAGTGAATTGAATGAAACAACAGAAGAAATAAAATACAATATTCCATTGCAAAATTCTTATGTCGATTCGCTGGAATACTATGCTGATAACGAAAGTGTTAACATTTTGGATGTCACAATGAAATGTAAAGGTGTTTTTATTCCTCAAATTAAAACAAGCGCTTGGAAATCAGTTTCTACTTCCAAAATTGACTTGATAAATTATGATAAAATCACTTCTTTATCTAATATTGAAGAACAAAACAGAATTTTTCATGAATTTCTTATACTCCAACTTTTATGAAACAGAAAAGAACAAAAAAGAGACCATCAAAATTCTAATATTAGACATTATTCAAACCGAAAAAACAATTCAACGACAAATTGATTTTTATAATAAGAAGTAAGGTTTAAGGTTATCAAAATATTTGAAACAAATCTAAATATCAATATTTTAGAAAGTATTAACAATTAAAAAAAGGGTTTGGCGCGAAAATTACATTCAATATTTTCAAAATAAATTCTACTTAAAAATGAATACAACAAGAATTTCTAAAACATTACAAAAAGCACTAAATGATCAAATTACATTAGAAGCTTTTTCTGCACAAATTTATCTTATGCTTGCATGTTGGGCAGATGAAAATCAATTGGACGGAGTCAAAAATTTTATGATGAAACACTCTCAGGAAGAACGAGTACATATGGCTAAAATTATAGAATATGTGCAAGAACGTGGTGGTATTGTAAAAATTGAAGCAATTAAAAAACCTGGACCTGAACCTAAAAATGTATTAGAGTGTTTTCAAGCTGTTTTAAAACAAGAAATCGAAAATACCGAATCCATCTACAAAATTGTAAAAATGAGTATGGAGGAAGAAGATTGGGCAACATCGAATTTCTTACAATGGTTGGTTGCTGAACAACGTGAAGAAGAAAAATTAGCACTCGATTTATTAGACAAAGTAAAATTAGCGGGTGGGGCTAATATGTCTGATGCTGCAAAATTTGATTTAAACAAAACGATCGGTAATACAGGACAAGATTTTCCGACAGCAGATCAAATTAATCCATTAGCAGAATAATTTATTCATCATTCATCTCAAAGGGCTAATTTCTTAAAAGAAATTAGCCCTTTGAGAT
>NZ_DLOC01000028.1:0-13780 GCF_002478465.1 Empedobacter sp. UBA7494 | reverse complement strand
TATTCGAGGGTGTTTGGTTGTCTCAATCAAAGGTACCAAATTTTCTGAGCGAACGCATAACTGTTCTTCGGGCTTGGATGCGATACTTCCGGCTAGCGCCTACAGTAGATAACTCCCCTCCCCCGATTTCTTTTACAACACTCAACTTAAAAGACATACTGTAATCTCGCTGAGTACGTTTGACATAATTGCTTCTTTCTTCCATAATAACGATTTCTTTTTTGTATCGCTATTTCAGGACGGGACATTTAATGAAAATACAAAAGCCTTCTAAATCAGAAGGCTTTTTTTATTGTATCGTTAATTCTTCAATGCTTCAAAAATTTTATCCGCTATTTTAGGGTAATTACTTTCGTTTGTTAAGATTTTTCGGTCATCGTCATTTGTTAAATAACCGATTTCAATCATAATAATTGGAACTTGTGAATCTCGTAATATTTTCGAATTTGTTTCAACAATTCCTAAATTTTCAAAACCTAAAGAACTTATATTTTTTCCAATTTTTTCGCCAAGTATTTTACATTCTTCGAAAGTAGGATTCAATGGAGAAAGGTGAATCTCTGTTCCTTTTTTCGAATCTTTTACATTATAATTTGCGTGGATTGATAAAACCAAATCAGGTTTTATTTCATTAATCATTTTCGCACGACTTGTATTGATAATTTGTTCGTCACCTTTTCTCAATAATACAAAATCAACATCTGTAAAAGGATTTTTTTCTTGGATAATTTCTGCAATTTTCAGCGCAATATCTTTTTCTTGAAATTCTTCTTTTTTTACACCAGTATCTGTTCCTCCGTGTCCAGCATCCAAAAGGATTACGCGCTTTGTAGAAGGTGTTTTATTTTCAATAAAATTTGTTTGTGCAAAAAGACCTGTTGTTAAAATTAAACAAAAGATCTGTAATAGTTTTTTCATGGGTTGTTCAGATTAAATTGACCAACTTTAAGCAATAATTGTGCTTTTTTTTTCTAAATAATTGGTTAAATAAATCTTTTTTTAAAATAAACCTCGCGCTTTTATCTCTAAATATTTATTGATTAAGTTAATAGACAATTCTTGTGGTTCGCAATAAATGGTTAAAATCCCAAATTGATGCAAACGATTTATGATTAATTCTTTGTCGTAATTAAACTTTTCGGCAATTGTTTGATCATAAATGTCAGTTGTAGTCTTTGCTTTCTGATAATTTAATTTCTTCAATTCTGAATTTTTAAAAAGAATCAAAACGACAACATGCGATTTTTTAATCAATTTCAGATAAGGTAATTGACGTTCCAAACCATCAATCGTTTCAAAATTGGTATAAATAAATAAAAGCGATCGTTGCGTTAATTTTCGTTTGATATAGGCATACAATTGCCCAAAATCACTTTCCAAAAAATCAGTTTGTACATTGTATAATTTCTCCAAAATCAATTGCATTTGATGATTTTTTCTGTCAGCAACAACGTGATCTTGAATTCTTTTATTAAATGTAATTAAACCTGCTTTTTCATTTTTTTGAAGTGAAATATTTGCGACAACTAAACTCGAATTGATCGAGTAATCCAACAATTTTAAACCATCGAAAGGCATTCGCATCGTTCTTCCCAAATCAATTAACGAATAAACAGGCTGCGATTTTTCTTCCTGAAATTGATTGACCATCAATCGATTTGCTTTCGCTGTTGCTTTCCAATTGATTAAACGATATTCGTCACCAATCGTATAATTTTTTATATTTTCAAATTCTGTATTTGTTCCAATTTTTCGAATCCTTTTCATTCCAAATTGATTCTGTAACTGAGCGGTAGAATACAATTGAAATTGTTTTAATTGCAAATAAGAAGGATAGCACGCAATTGAAATAGGTTCGTTTATTTTGATTTTTTTCTCAATCAATCCAAAAACAGAAATAAATACATTTGTTAATCCAAATTTATACGAACCGCGCTCTGTTGGTCGAATTTTGAAATCAAATTTAGTATTTTGACCACTTTTAAATCGTTTTCTAAACTGAAAATCTCTTAATTGTAATTGAACAGGAAATTCTTCTATAATCCTTACATTCAGCGGAAATTGATAATGATTTGTTACGAAAAGTTCCAATTCATTTTCATCACCATTTGATAATCGTTCTGGATAATTTCGAATAACTTCAATGGAAGTTTTAGGAATATAAATCAAAAATATTTCGACAATAACACTAACGATAAATACAAGTGTCAAAATCTTTGCAATAATGTAAATAGAAGGTAGAAAAAATGCGATCACATAACAAAATGCAATCAATAATCCCGCATAAAAAAAGCGATTGGTAAGAAATAAGCTTCTGAAAAATTTCATTAACGAGGAATTTCTACGCGATCAATAATTTGCTGAATAATATGTTGTGTTGTAAAACCTTCCATCTCTTTTTCTGGAACCATCACAACGCGGTGTCCCAAAATTGTATGCGCAATTTGTTTGATATCTTCTGGAATCACAAAATCGCGTCTATTCACGGCTGCATTAGATTTTGCTGCATCTAAAATCGCGATAGAAGCACGTGGCGATGCACCCATATACAAGGTTTGATCGATTCTGGTTTGATGAACAATTGTCGCAATATACGTAATCAACGCTTCGTGTACGAAAACTGATTTTATGCGATCTTGGAACTCAATAATTTCATTTCCTGAAATTACTTTTTCTACCAACGATTCTTTGTCGATATTTTTGCGTTCTTGTTGTTCTTTCAATAATTCAATTTCACTTTCTAACGAAGGATATTTAACATAAATCTTGAACATAAAACGATCTAATTGCGCTTCTGGTAAGCGATACGTACCTTCTTGCTCAATTGGATTTTGAGTTGCAAAAACCAAAAAAGGTGCTTGTAAAGGATAAGTTGTTCCATCAACTGTCACTTGTCTTTCTGACATCGATTCGAATAAAGCCGCTTGAGTTTTTGCAGGCGAACGGTTAATCTCATCAATCAAAATAATATTCGAAAAAATTGGTCCTTTTTTGAACTCAAATTCATTGATTTTAGAATTTAAAATAGACGTTCCAATCACGTCAGAAGGCATTAAATCTGGCGTAAACTGAATTCTACTAAAACCAGAATCTATCGTTTTTGCCAACAATTTTGCCATCATTGTTTTGGCAACTCCAGGTAAACCTTCAATTAGAGAATGACCGTTAGAAAGCAAAGCTAAAATCAATTGATCAATAATATCATCCTGTCCGACAATTACCTTTTTCAATTCATTTTTTACAGCTTGCATTTTATGTTGTACATCCGAAAAATCGACTCTATTTTCGAATGGTTGATATGTATTTTCGCTCATTAGATATTTGCTTTTTGTTTATAGTTTTCGATGATTTGATACACAATCTTTAGATCGTGTTCATTTGGTTGATTTTTTTGATAAATATTTTTAAGAATCGTGAATTTTTCAAGACATTCTTCTTGCCTCAAATTTGCTTTTTGTGCAACAATTTCAATGAATTGTTTATTCGTAATATCGTCTGTTTCGATTAAAAATGTTTTTCTCAATTTGTATAAAAAATAATCGATTTTCTTTGAAACAATGTCTTTTACTTCGCCATTTTCTTGGTATAAAGAAGAAATTGTTTTGGCAAATTCGACGGTATGATTTTCTTCTTTGGTATAAATTGGAATGATGCGTTGTTCGCGTTTACTTCTAAAAAGTAAAAAGAAGAAAAGTAAAACCAATAGTGTTATCCAAGCAGCTTTTAGAGCTGGTTCACCCATTATGAAACGCATCATTGACGAACTTCCTGCATAAGTTTTCGAGGTATTGTACCAAAAAATAGTTTTCCCTTTTAATGGTTCTAAAACTGATTTAGCATAGAAATAACTGTCTTCATTTAATAAATAATAATTCGTAAAATAAAGCGGTTCTGCATGATACAAATAATAACCTTTGTAATCTTTTGGTTTGATTTTTAAATAATTTGGATAAGCTTTATCTTTATAAGTAAGTGTTCCAAGAATTTCAGAATCACTTGTGATGTCGCTAAAATAATGATGTTCAACTTCTTTTTTCTTCTTTATTTTAAAAGATTTATTTGTTCGAAGTTCGAAATTATCATTAATATTTATTGTCTGATTATACAACATATTTTCCTCAACTACTGTAGAGTCAGCTGTTATTGTATCCGTAGAATACGTTTCTTCGTAAATATCTTCTTTTCCATTTGAATCATCACCAAAATTGTCATGATAATCTGCAACCATCACAACTCCACCGTTTTTGACAATTTTGCTTAATAGATTTTTAGAAACTGTATCAAAATAAATCTCAGAACCAAGCACAACAACTGCATAATCTTTTGCTTTTTTAGGATCAATTTTTAATTCAGAAAGTTTTTCCAAATCTTTCATTTTTCCATTGGACAAATTTCCAAGTTCTTCGTGCATAATAAATAATCCGTACGGATCTTTACTATTTTGATAAAGGCTTACATCCCATGATTTAGGAAGTTTATAACGAAGTTTTGAGAAAGAAAATACAAAAATTCCGACCAATAAAACCGCGCCTAATAGAATACCTAATTTCTTTTTCATGAGGCTAAATATTGATTAAAATGATTGAAATTTGTCTTGAATTCGTAGTATTTATTTTCATCAATTTTAAATTCTCCAAACCAAACTTGATTAAAAATTTTAGTATTTTGATTGAATAAAATTTTTGATTTTTCGTCTTTTATTTGATTGATAAATTGCTGATTTGTTTTCTTCGGATCCCATTCAATCCAACCTTTTTTATCTAAATTTTGTAGATTTTGATAATGCAAATAACGAATTGCTAAAGCAAAATTCTGTTCTGTTTCAGCTTTATTGATTAATGAATTCAAATTAACTTCAGCTAAATTTTCTTCGATAAAATCAAAATCAGATTCATCATATAATTTTTTCGAATTTCGTTTGAGAATTCCTCCATTTTTATAAATACGTGTGGCAAGAAAAATTAAGAATAATCCAATCACAAAATAGAAAATGATTTCCCAAGGTAAATAAGAAAGAAATCTAAAAATACCTTCGATTAATTTTGAGAAAAAGCCTGGTTCGAATTCTTTTTTAGGTTTTGGAACATCTTCGTAATTAAATTCTTTTCCAGCATATTTTTCTTTGAATGCTTTAAATTCTACTGTTTTTTCTTGCGCAAAAACAACGAATTGAATCAATAATAATGTAAATGTAAAAAATAGTCTAAATTGTTTCATTCGATTCTAAAGTTTGATTGAACGAAAAAGTTTTTTGTCTATTTTTTTGAATCGGATAAATGATATAATACCAAACAATTAAGATTAATGAAAGGATTATAACCGATAAACTCAATACAATATTTACATCATATAAACGCGTAATAAAACCTTCGATAAATCCAGCTATAATAAACATTGGAACAGTGCTTAATAAAATCATTACCGCTTCTTTTGCTTTGATTATGAGTGATTTTTTTCGCGATAAAGTTTTCGGGAACATAAAGCCATTTCCTAACATCAAACCGCAAGCTCCTGCAATAATAATCACCGATATTTCGATTGTTCCATGCATCCAAATTGCTGACATAGCCTTTCCCAAAACGCCTTCTTTGAAAAACATATAATGAAATGCACCTAACATAATTCCGTTCGAAAATAGAATATATCCTGAGCCAATACTGAAAAATAAGCCCAATGTAAAAGCCAAAAAAGCAACTCGAATATTATTGATTGTAATCGCTAATGTACTTCCTGTCTGGCTTCCTGATTTGTAAATTGCTGCAGGATCACCTTTTTTGATGTTCATTAACGTTTCGTCTACATACTGATTTCCTAAAATTAATCGTGTAAAATCTGGATCGCAATGCGATGATAAAACGCCAATTAAAACCGCTAAAGCAAAAATCAGGAATGAATATAACAACATTTTGTGATTTTTGTAGACTACATTTGGCACATCTTCTTTGAAAAACTGTAAAAATTGATTCCCCGAAGTTCTTTGATCTTTGTAAATTGACTGATGAGCAAATAAAGCTAACTCGTTCAAATAATCTTTTGTCTTACTTTTTGGGTAATAAGTTTGAGCAAACGCCAAATCATTTGTAATTTCGATGTAGTTTTTTGCTAAAATATCTGGATGAACATCAATTTTATTTTTCAAATTATGTTCAATATCAGACCATTTCGCCTTATTTTTATCAATAAAATGCGCTTCTCTCATAGTAGAGTAGTTGTTAGTGAACCAAATATATGAATAAACTTTTAGTCAATACACCACAAAACGTGCAAATTGCTTATAATATTGCGCCACTTGGAAAACGTTTACTGGCTTATATTATTGATATGATTATCCGGATCGTATTAGTTTATGGCATGTCTTATTTTTCGGAGTTTATTCCGAATAGAGACGAATGGTTTCGAATGGGAATTTATAGTATAATAGGTTTTATATTTTTACTTTATCCGTTGATTTTAGAGATTTTGATGAAAGGGCAAACTGTTGGAAAATGGATCATGAAGATTCGTGTAATACGAATGGATGGAAACCGCGCTAATAATTTTGATTATTTCTTACGCTGGGTGATTGGAATTGTAGAATTGTTTTTATTCTCGGGATTGATTGCGTTGATTACAATGATTATCAATAAAAATGGTCAACGTTTAGGAGATATTGTTGCGAATACATGTTTGATTGATTTGAATCCGAAATTAGATTTATCACAAACTATTTTTGCTGAAGTTTCTGAAACTTATAAAATTCGTTTTCCCGAAGTTTACCGCTTGTCTGATCGTGATATTAATATTGTAAAAGAGAATTTTACCTCAGCATTACACAATAATAATTATGATATTTTACTAAAATTAACGCGAAAACTGGAGGAAATAATGGAGGTGAAAAGTGATGGTTTAGGAAATATTGATTTTATTCAAGTGGTGATTCAAGATCATTATCATTACCACAAAGACAAGTAAACAATATCTTTGCAAAAAATAAAGAATAAAATGAATTGTCCTTGTTGTTCTGGAAAAGAATATGCAACTTGTTGTGAACCTTTTCATTTAAATAAAGAATTGCCAAAAACTCCCGAAGAGTTGATGCGCTCTCGTTACGCTGCTTTTGCAATGGTTTTGCCTGAATATTTAGTTGATACAACACATTCTTCTACACAAAAAGATAATGATTTTAGTGATATCGAAGAGTGGGCTAAATCGAATAAATGGTTAAAGTTAGAAATTGTTTTTGCAAAAGCTAATAAAGTTCGATTTAGAGCTTATTATCAAGATAAACAAGGCGAAATCTACGAACATGACGAGCTTTCTACATTTGTGCAAGAGAATGGCAAATGGTTTTATGTAGATGGAGAGTTTTATTGATTCTAAAAATAAATTCGGAAAAATGTCTTTTCGAGCGAAGTCGAAAAATCTAAAAAATGTTTTTTTTTGAGTAATTACATTTACAATTTCTTCAATTTGTCATGAATTTCTGTATCATAGATTTCTAAAAAGACTTCATCATAAGCATCTTGATTTTTATAATTATTTCTGATTAAATCTAAGCTTTTATTGTAATTTATTTTTGCAGAATCTTTTTGATTAGTAAGTCGGAATGTTTCGGCTTTATAGTAATAGGCTTCCGCAATATTTTTATCCAAACCGATTGTTTTATTGTAAAAATCTAAAGCTTTTGAATAATTTTTTCGATCAGCTTCAATTTTTCCACGATAAGTGTACATTCTTGGATAAATATTATCGGGATTTTTTTCGGATGCAATAAATTTATCATAATAAACAATCGCGGAATCGTAATTTCCTAAACCTTGATAAGACAACCCCATCAAATAATAAATATTTTCTCCCCAAGGATATTCTACAACATTAGACAATTTATCCAAACGATGAAAATCTATTAATGAATTTTCGTAATCTCTCAATCTTGTTTGTTTTATCCATCCAGAATAACCCAAATAATCTCTTGGATTCATCTCTATTACTTTTTTTAAGCGACGCATTCCTTCTTCATTTTCACCAGCTTTATTATAGGCAACTGAAGATTCCCATAAAATTTTTTCGTTTTTTGGATTCGTTTTGATTAAATAATCTAACATATATGCTGAATAATAACTTCCTTGCGGACCAGCAGCTAAGTCAAATTTTGTTTTTAATGGAGAGAAAAAATATAAATAGAAACAAAATAAACAATAAATAAAAATAGGAATTGCTATGATTAATTTAATCGTACCAAAAATAATTCGCCATGTTTTTGACTTAAAAAATGTCTTCAACTTTCCCATCTTTTAATTTTATTTGAATTTGATAATAAGAATCTTCATTTTTTCCGTTCCAATCTTTTAATTGCTGAACAATAGCAACAATTTTCTTTTGCAAATCATCAGAAATTTCAACCTTTTTATAATCTTGGTCAACTGCTTTAATTCTGAAATAACCAATTTCGTTTTTACAATTAATTACAAAACGTACATTTATATTTCCAGAAAAATTAGGAAATTTTAATTGATGAATTGGTTCAGAAATTACCTTACGAATGCCATAACGCTCTGTTTTGTAACCTGCGTCAGTACTATAATATTGATAAATCATAGAAGAACAAGGCTCGAAAGAAGTGCCTTTATCAATAATTTCTTTTTTATCAATTCTTCCAACTTTTGTTTTTAAAGAAAAGTAAAAAAGTACAGCTAAAAATGAAGCTGCAATAATAGTTAAATAGACAAAATAATTAATGTATTTCATTCTGTCTAAGATATGTAAACTTTTTGCATAAAAAAACTCAATCCATTGAATTGAGTTTTTTGTTTTCTATTTAAAATATTGTTCTGCTTCTAACACGCTTTCTGGTCGACCAACATCGATTAAAATTCCGCCAGAATGATCAAAACCAATGATAGATTCAGTTTGCATTAAATCCATATAGACTTTCATAATAGAAAATTTACCTTTCTCCGTAATTTTATAAAATAAAGTAGGAGAAATAACATGAATTCCACTAAAAGCTAAATCTTTGCAATTGTCTAAAGAATCTACAGCTTTTATTTCTTCTTCCGTTTTCAGATTTCGCCAACCTTTTAACTCATTTTGTTCATTGAAAAATAGTTTACGAGACGAATTTCGATTAGAAACTGCTAACGTTACTAACGCTTTGTTTTCTTGATGTGCTTTGATAAATTTATCAAGATTTAGATCTGTTAAAATGTCCACATTCATCACCAAAAAATCTTCCTCGAAATTAGCTTTTGCTTTAACCAAACCACCACCAGTTTCAAGAACTTGATCCGTTTCATCTGAAATAGTAATTTCAATTCCGAAATAATTATTATCTTCTAAAAACTCAATGATTTGATCTGCAAAATGATGCACGTTAATCACGATTTCATTAATTCCGAAAGATTTCAAATATTCGATATTTCGTTGCAAAAGAGGTTTTCCATTTACAACTGCTAAAGCTTTGGGATGATTGTTAGTAAATGGTTTTAAACGAGTCCCAAGACCCGCTGCAAAAATCATTGCTTTCATATTAATATGCCTCGTTTATCCAATTTTTTTCTTCTTGCACAACATGATGTAACGTAACTTGTGCTTCTGGAAATTTCTCTTGAATATGTTTTGCAGTCGCATCAGCAGAATAAACTGATCGATGTTGTCCACCTGTACAACCAAAATTAATTTCTAAATTCTCGAAACCACGCTGCAAATAATCTTCGATCGAAATGTCAATAATTTGAAAAACACCTTCTAAAAAAACTGCAATTTTAGTTTCTGTTTCCAAGTATTTTTTAATCTCTTCGTCGCGTCCTGTTTGTGTTTTATACGCTTGAATTCGACCTGGATTTAGAATTCCACGACAATCAAAAACGAAACCACCACCATTTCCAGTTGGATCGGTTGGAATTCCTTTTTTGTACGAAAAACTACGAACGTTGATATTTAATTTAGCCATTTATTTTATGATTTATGCGTTCTAACGTTTCTGGAAGAACAAGGATTTTTATAATATGTTTTAATTCTGGATAATTTTGTAATATAGGATAATCGATTATTGATTCCAAGTTTTTAATCCCAAACGAAATACTTTCTAAAAAGTGTTTTTTTCGTTCAATAATTCCTCTCAAACCATATGTTCCTAAAACTTGTAAAAGTCGAGCAACTACACAATATTCGTACGATTGACGAAAATCTATCGGAACCAAAGTCGGAATTTGTTTGGTTAATTCTTGGTAATAAAATTCATACAAATCCTTCTTAAATTCAAATGGTAAATTGGCTTTTGCTTGCCAAATTAACGAAACCAAATCATAGACAACAGGTCCATACAAACCGCCTTGATAATCGATAAAATAAGGTTCGTTTTGATGAATCATAATGTTGCGCGTTTGGAAATCTCTGAACACAAAACCTTGTGGCGAAAGTTTATCAAATTGAGACGCAAAACGATCAAAATCTTTGATTAATTTTCCTGCATTGTAATCAATTGCTAAGACATCTAAAAAGTAAAAATTAAACTGA
This sequence comes from Empedobacter sp. UBA7494, assembly GCF_002478465.1. Classification (NCBI taxonomy): domain Bacteria; kingdom Pseudomonadati; phylum Bacteroidota; class Flavobacteriia; order Flavobacteriales; family Weeksellaceae; genus Empedobacter; species Empedobacter sp. UBA7494. The sequence goes on along the minus strand of NZ_DLOC01000028.1, from coordinate 3,283 downwards.
AATAAATCTCTTAAAATTAATGTTTTATCTAATTTTGGATATGAAAAAGTGTGATTAAAATCGATTTTAGTTACACCTTGAATTTGAGCAATTGCTAATTTTTCTAAAGTCTTAAAATAATAAGGTTTTGCTTTTTCGAAATTATTCAAGACAACATTCATCAATGTTTCGTTGCCTAAATCTGTTTGAACATAGGTCGTGAAATCTTCTGAAACTGAAACAATTTCTGGAATATTATTGATAACTTTTTTTAAATCTAATGAAAACTGAATAAACACTTTATTTTCTTCGATATTAGAGCTTTCAGCCAAAATATACGGCTGATTTTGATCAAAAAATCTCGAATAAACTCGAGACGAACCTCCTCCTGAAAGTTGAGTTAAACTTTCAATTGCTTTTTGAGTAAAGTTTTCTTGCAAAAATTGAGTTGTAGTATCGTTCATCAGAATATTTTGCGAAAGTTACGCATATCAAAAATGATTTAAAAATATTTGTTTGTTGTAACTTTTTTCAAAATGCTGCATCTATTTAGTAAAAGAAAAACTAATATGAAAAAAATAGCATTTATTATTGCAATGATTTCGTTACAATCATGTATAACAGTAAAAGTTAATGCAGATGTAGATTCGAATAATTTTTATAGAAAAGTGGATAACCCAAATATCAAATCTCAAGGAACTTTTTTTGACAAAGGAGTAGGAGATTCGAAATGGTCGAATTCGAATGGTGATAATTGGACAAAAGCGAAGTTTGAAGATGCTTCTGGAACGAGTTATATCAAGCTAAATGTTTCGAAAAGTTTAACTGCTAATTTTCATTCGAATATCAAATTAGAAGGCGAAATGAATTTTGAAATTGTCGATCAAAATAATGAAGTTGTGTTTAATCGTCAACTTACAAATTCGAAAGAAGAAAATTTTACAGTTGATTTGACAAAAGGTGATTATCAAGTTCGTTGGAATTCTACGAATGCAACTGGAAGTTATTTTTTAGAATGGAAACAAGATAAATAACATAAATTTTAGCATATTTTTTGGGCGATCGATTACTTTTTTGATGTATTTTTAGAAAGATTTTAAATAAGTAATTATGTCTTTAATAGATGATTTGAAATGGCGTTACGCCACAAAAAAATATGATCCGTCTTTAATTGTTGAAGAAGAAGACGTTAAAAAAATTGTTGAAGCAGCTCGTTTAGCACCAACTTCATCAGGTTTGCAACAGTTCAGAATTTTGGTTATTAAGAACAAAGAATTGCAACAAAAAATTGTTCCGATTGCTTATGATCAGCAAGCAATTCTAGACTGTTCACACTTATTGGTTTTTGTAGCTTGGGATCGTTATACAGAAGATCGTATAGATGCAATTTACGATTATACAACGGATGAGAGAGATTTGCCAAGAGGTCGTTTTGGTTCATATACAGATAAATTGAAAGGAATTTATTTGCCTCAAACTTCTGAAGAAAATTTTGCACATACTGCTCGTCAAGCATACATTGGATTAGGTTTTGCTCTTGCTCAAGCTGCAGAATTGAAAATTGATAGTACGCCTATGGAAGGTTTTGATAATGCTGAATTGGATGATTTACTTGATTTGAAAGAAAAAGGAATGCGAAGTGTTTTAATGCTTCCTTTGGGATACCGAGACAGTGAAGATTGGCTAGCGCCAATGAAAAAAGTTAGAAATCCGATGAAGGATTTTGCAACGAAATTATATGAATAACAAAAAAGCTTTCTCTGATCAGAGAAAGCTTTTTTGTTCAACAATATTTTGAGCTTTTTTATTTTAACCTACTTTAACTTACAAATCGTAACATTTTTTTTAAATTTGTTCAAAATAGTACGCAATGAAATATTTATTCATCGGATTTTTAGGGCTATTTATAGCTTGTAATGCGCAAGAAACTAAGAAAGTTTCTAAAAAGCAAACCATTCATCAAACAACAAAAACACCTCAAAAAGTGAACAAAATTTACGATTATACATTCAAGGATATCAATGATGACGATTTTAATTTCGCGGATTTGAAAGGAAAGAAAATCTTAATTCTTAATACAGCTTCAAAATGTGGTTACACACCTCAATATGATGCTTTAGAAAAATTGTATCAAGAATATAAAGATCAAGGTTTAGTTATTGTTGGATTTCCTTCGGACAATTTTGGAGGTCAAGAATTTGACAACAACGAAGAAATTGCAAGTTTTTGTAAATTAAATTATGGCGTAACTTTTCCTTTAATGTCAAAAAGTGATGTAATTGGAAAAAATCAAAATGAAATTTTCAAATTCTTAACAAAAAAATCATTGAACGGAAAATCTGACAATGATGTAAAATGGAATTTTACAAAATTTTTGATTAACAAAGACGGAAATTTAGAGGCTTCTTACCCTTCAAAAGTAACTCCAGATTCAAAAGAAATAATAGATTGGTTAAATAAATAATAAATGAAGTTAGATATTCTTGCAATTGGAGCGCATCCTGATGATGTAGAATTGGGATGTGGAGGAACACTTGCAAAAGAAATTAAAAACGGTAAAACTGTTGGTATTCTTGATTTAACAAAAGGAGAACTGGGAACTCGTGGTACCGATGAAATTCGCCGTGTAGAAGCAAATGATGCTAAAAACATTTTGGGCGTTGCTGTGAGAGAAAATCTTGGAATTCCTGATGGTTTTTTCTTGAATGATAAAGAAAATCAATTGAAAATTGTCGAAATTATTCGAAAATATCAACCTGATATTATTTTGAGTAATGCACCTCACGATCGCCATCCAGATCATGGAAAAGGTTCAGATTTAGTGAATACTGCTATTTTCTTATCAGGTTTACCAAAAATTGAAAATGGATTACCAGCTTGGCGTCCCAAAAAACACTTCCACTACATTCAATGGTTGCCTTTAGAACCTCATTTTGTGATTGACATCTCTGGTTTTGTAGATACAAAAGTAGAAGCTTGCATGGCATATAAAACGCAATTTTTTGATCCAAATTCGAGCGAACCTCAAACGCCAATTTCATCAAAGAATTTTACAGATTCTATCCGATATCGTGCATATGATTTAGGAAGATTAATCGGAACTGAAGGTGGAGAAGGATTTATTTCGCGAAGTTACATTGGCGTAAATAATTTAGATTCTTTAATTTAGAAATAAAGGTGTAAAAAACCTTTATTTTTTTGTCAAAATTATTTGCAAGTACCGATTAATAGGCTATATTTGCAGTCCAATTGAGAGATTAAATAAAAGTTAATTTCGCAATAAAAATGGTGATTGTAGCTCAGT